>DASZLQ010000021.1:0-14893 GCA_035552295.1 Mycobacterium sp.
AGCGCCCAACCGGGCGCGTCCGGTCCCAACCTTGGAACGCGACTAATTTCGGTCGCGAACGAGGCTGCGTAAGGGTGACACACCCGATCGCGGGGGCCGGTGGACCACGACAGGTAAACAGCGGCGCAGTATCCGGCGCGACGCTCGATCGGCCCTGATCGGCCGAGTCGAATCGGCGCGCTGGGGGCACCAGGTCCGGACTCGGGCCTTAAGTGGAGTGAGGGTAGAGAAGCGTGGCGGGACAGAAGATCCGCATCAGGCTCAAGGCCTACGACCATGAGGCTATTGACGCATCGGCGCGAAAGATCGTCGAGACCGTCGTCCGCACGGGTGCCAGCGTCGTAGGGCCGGTGCCGCTGCCGACCGAGAAGAACGTGTATTGCGTCATCCGCTCTCCGCATAAGTACAAGGACTCGCGAGAGCACTTCGAGATGCGGACCCACAAGCGGTTGATCGACATCCTCGATCCCACGCCGAAGACGGTTGACGCGCTGATGCGCATCGATCTGCCGGCCAGTGTCGACGTCAACATCCAGTAGGAGATCCAGAACTCATGGCGAGAAAAGGCATTCTGGGTACCAAGCTGGGCATGACGCAGGTGTTCGACGAGAACAACAGGGTGGTCCCGGTGACTGTCGTCAAGGCGGGCCCGAACGTGGTGACTCGCATCCGCACCCCGGAGCGCGACGGCTACAGCGCCGTCCAGTTGGCGTACGGGGAGATCAGTCCACGCAAGGTCAACAAGCCGGTGACGGGCCAGTACACCGCGGCGGGCGTCAACCCGCGCCGGTACGTGGCCGAACTGCGCCTGGACACCCCGGACGCGGCGGCCGAGTACGAGCTCGGCCAGGAGTTGACGGCTGAGATCTTCGCCGACGATACCTATGTGGACGTGACCGGCACATCCAAGGGCAAGGGCTTCGCCGGCACCATGAAGCGACACGGCTTCCACGGTCAGGGCGCAAGTCATGGTGCCCAGGCGGTGCACCGCCGTCCGGGTTCCATCGGCGGCTGCGCTACTCCCGCGCGTGTCTTCAAGGGCACCCGGATGGCCGGCCGGATGGGCAACGACCGGGTGACCGTGCAGAACCTGTTGGTGCACAAGGTCGATACCGAGAAAGGCGTGCTGCTGATCAAGGGTGCGATCCCCGGCCGTACCGGTGGACTCGTGATGGTCCGCAGCGCGATCAAACGAGGTGAGAAGTAATGGCAGCCAACACCCTGAAGATCGACGTCAAGACACCGGACGGCAAAGTCGAGGGCTCCATCGAGTTGCCCGCCGAATTGTTCGATGCGCCAGCCAATATCGCGCTGATGCACCAGGTGGTCACCGCTCAACGGGCCGCGGCCCGTCAGGGTACGCACTCGACCAAGACGCGCGGTGACGTCAGCGGCGGTGGCCGCAAGCCCTACCGGCAGAAGGGAACCGGACGGGCCCGGCAGGGTTCGACACGGGCCCCGCAGTTCACCGGCGGTGGTGTCGTGCACGGCCCCAAGCCGCGCGACTACAGCCAGCGCACGCCTAAGAAGATGATCGCCGCGGCATTGCGCGGGGCGTTGTCCGACCGGGCACGCAACGGGCGCATCCACGCAGTCACCGAGCTGGTGTCGGGCCAGACCCCGTCCACCAAGAACGCCAAGGCATTTCTGGGGACCATCACCGATCGCAAGCAGGTGCTGGTCGTCATCGGCCGCAGCGACGAGGCCGGCGCGAAAAGCGTGCGCAACCTGCCCGGTGTGCACAACTTGGCGCCCGACCAGCTCAACACCTATGACGTGCTGCGCTGCGACGACGTGGTGTTCAGCGTTGAGGCGCTCAACGCCTACATCGCCGCAGCAGCGGGAAGTGCTGAGAATAACGATGTGGAGGTTTCGGCCTGATGGCGACCATCACTGACCCCCGCGACATCATCCTGGCCCCGGTCATCTCCGAGAAGTCCTACGGGCTGCTCGATGACAACGTGTACACCTTTGTGGTGCACCCCGATTCGAACAAGACGCAGATCAAGATCGCTATAGAGAAGATCTTTTCGGTCAAGGTCGCATCGGTGAACACCGCGAATCGGCAGGGCAAGCGCAAGCGCACCAGGACCGGTTACGGGACGCGCAAGAGCACCAAGCGCGCCATCGTCACCCTGGCGCCGGGCAGCAAGCCGATCGACCTGTTCGGAGCACCGGCCTAGCCGCGCGCGAGAGAAAGACCTGATTAGACATGGCAATTCGCAAGTACAAGCCGACGACCCCGGGTCGTCGCGGCGCCAGCGTGTCCGACTTCGCCGAGGTCACGCGGTCGGAGCCGGAGAAGTCGTTGGTGCGCCCGCTGCACGGTCATGGTGGGCGCAACGCACACGGTCGGATCACCACCCGCCACCGGGGCGGTGGGCACAAGCGCTCCTACCGGGTGATCGACTTCCGCCGCAACGACAAAGACGGTGTCAACGCGAAGGTCGCCCACATCGAGTACGACCCGAACCGCACCGCCAACATCGCGTTGCTGCACTACCTTGATGGCGAGAAGCGCTACATCATTGCGCCATATGGTCTCTCGCAGGGTGACGTGGTGGAGTCGGGCGCCAATGCCGACATCAAGCCGGGCAATAACCTGCCGTTGCGCAACATCCCGGCCGGTACCATGGTGCACGCCGTGGAGCTGCGGCCGGGCGGTGGTGCCAAGCTCGCGCGGTCGGCAGGGTCGAGCATTCAGCTGCTCGGCAAGGAGGGCAGCTATGCGTCGCTGCGGATGCCCAGCGGCGAGATCCGCCGGGTCGACGTGCGCTGCCGTGCAACGGTCGGCGAGGTGGGCAACGC
The DNA here is from genome assembly GCA_035552295.1 of Mycobacterium sp. GTDB lineage: Bacteria > Actinomycetota > Actinomycetes > Mycobacteriales > Mycobacteriaceae > Mycobacterium. Next base: position 2,809 of record DASZLQ010000021.1, read on the forward strand.
CGAGCAGGCAAACATCAACTGGGGCAAGGCCGGTCGTATGCGGTGGAAGGGCAAGCGTCCTTCTGTCCGCGGTGTGGTCATGAACCCGGTGGACCACCCGCACGGCGGCGGTGAGGGCAAGACCTCCGGTGGTCGTCACCCGGTCAGCCCGTGGGGTCAGCCCGAGGGCCGCACCCGCCATCCCAACAAGGCCAGTAACAAGCTCATCGTCCGGCGCAGGCGCACCGGCAAGAAGCACTCGCGCTAGGAAGTTCCAGGAGTAGCCATGCCACGCAGCCTTAAGAAGGGCCCGTTCGTCGACGACCACCTGCTCAAGAAGGTCGACGCTCAGAACGAAAAGAACACCAAGCAGGTCATCAAGACCTGGTCGCGGCGTTCGACGATCATTCCGGACTTCATCGGCCACACTTTCGCCGTGCACGACGGACGCAAGCATGTCCCGGTGTTTGTCACCGAAGCGATGGTCGGGCACAAGCTGGGTGAGTTCGCGCCGACGCGAACCTTCAAGGGGCACATCAAGGACGACCGAAAGGCCAAGCGTCGATGAGCACCACTACGGAATTTCCTTCGGCGGTAGCCAAGGCACGGTTTGTGCGGGTGTCGCCGAGAAAGGCGCGCCGGGTAATCGACCTGGTGCGCGGTAGGTCGGTGGCCGACGCGCTCGACATCTTGCGCTGGGCGCCGCAGGCCGCCAGTGAGCCGGTAGCCAAGCTGATCGCCAGCGCCGCGGCCAACGCGCAGAACAACGACGGGCTGGACCCGGCGACTCTGGTGGTCGCTACGGTCTACGCCGACGAGGGGCCGACCGCCAAGCGCATCCGCCCGCGCGCGCAGGGCCGCGCGTTCCGCATCCGCAGGCGCACCAGCCACATCACCGTCGTACTGGAAAGCCGGCCGGCCAAGGATCAGCGGTCGGCCAAGTCGACCAGGGCGCGTCGCGCCGAGGCCAGCAAGGCCGCCGCGAAGGCCCCGGCCAAGAAGGCACCGGCCAAGAAGGCGCCCGCCAACAAGGCGCCCGCCAAGAAGGCCCCAGCGAAATCGGCGGCCAAAAAGGCGCCCGCCAAGAAGGCTCCTGCCAAATCCGCGGAAGCCGGCAAGGCCAGTTCTGAGGCTTCTGAAGCGAAGGGAGGCTCAGACTAGTGGGCCAGAAAATCAATCCGCACGGCTTCCGGCTGGGCATCACCACCGACTGGAAATCTCGCTGGTACGCCGACAAGCAGTACGCCGAGTACGTCAAGGAAGACGTCGCGATCCGTCGACTGCTGTCCACCGGTCTGGAGCGCGCCGGGATCGCCAACGTGGAGATCGAGCGCACCCGCGACCGGGTCCGGGTGGACATCCACACCGCCCGTCCGGGCATCGTCATCGGCCGCCGCGGCACCGAGGCCGACCGGATCCGTGCCGACCTGGAGAAGCTGACCGGCAAGCAGGTTCAGCTCAACATCCTCGAAGTCAAAAACCCTGAGTCGCAAGCACAGTTGGTCGCCCAGGGCGTCGCCGAGCAGTTGAGCAACCGCGTGGCGTTCCGCCGCGCGATGCGCAAGGCCATCCAGTCGGCGATGCGCCAGCCCAACGTCAAAGGCATCCGCGTCCAGTGCTCGGGCCGCCTCGGCGGCGCGGAGATGAGCCGTTCGGAGTTCTACCGTGAGGGCCGCGTGCCGCTGCACACCCTGCGCGCCGACATCGATTACGGCCTTTACGAAGCCAAGACCACCTTCGGCCGGATCGGCGTGAAGGTGTGGATCTACAAGGGCGACATCGTCGGCGGCAAGCGCGAATTGGCCGCCGCCGCACCAGCGGGCGCCGAGCGCCCACGCCGCGAGCGGCCGTCGGGCACCCGTCCGCGCCGCAGTGGCGCGTCGGGTACCACAGCGACCAGCACCGAGGCCGGCCGCGCAGCGGGCGGTGGCGGGGAGCAGGCCGCCGCCCCGAGCGACAGCGCGCCTGCCCTCGAACCGCAGAGCACGGAGAGCTGAATCATGTTGATTCCCCGCAAGGTCAAACACCGTAAGCAGCACCATCCCCGCCAGCGCGGCATCGCCAGCGGTGGTACGGAGGTGAACTTCGGCGACTACGGCATCCAGGCCCTCGAGCACGCTTACGTCACCAACCGGCAGATCGAGTCCGCTCGTATCGCCATCAACCGGCACATCAAGCGTGGCGGCAAGGTGTGGATCAACATTTTCCCTGACCGCCCGCTGACGAAGAAGCCAGCGGAAACCCGGATGGGTTCGGGTAAGGGCTCGCCGGAATGGTGGGTGGTCAACGTCAAGCCGGGCCGGGTGCTGTTCGAGCTCAGTTACCCCAATGAATCGGTCGCCCGGGAGGCGCTCACCCGAGCAATCCACAAGTTGCCGATCAAGGCACGCATCGTTACCCGAGAGGATCAGTTCTGATGGCAGTGGGAATTTCGCCTGGCGAACTGCGTGAGCTCACCGACGACGAGCTGACCGAGCGCCTGCGCGAATCCAAGGAGGAGCTGTTCAACCTGCGCTTCCAGATGGCGACCGGTCAGCTCAACAACAACCGCCGGCTCCGCACGGTGCGTCAGGAAATCGCGCGCGTCTACACCGTGTTGCGGGAACGAGAACTGGGCCTGGCTTCCGGGCCCGACGGTAAGGAATCGTGATGGCAGAAGCGAAGACCGCGGCGAAGGCCGCCGCCAAGAAGGCCCCCGCGAAAGCAGCGGCGAAGGCCGCCCCCAAGAAGACCGCTGCGACGGACACCGCGTCGAAAGACAAGGGCGCCAAGCACACTCCGCGTGCTCCGAAGACGCGTGGCCGGCGCAAGACACGCATCGGTTACGTCGTGAGTGACAAGATGCAGAAGACCATCGTGGTCGAGCTGGAAGACCGTATGCGACACCCGCTTTACGGCAAGATCATCCGGACCACCAAGAAGGTCAAGGCGCACGACGAGAACAGCACCGCCGGCATCGGAGACCGCGTTGCGCTGATGGAGACGCGTCCGACCTCGGCGACCAAGCGCTGGCGGCTCGTCGAGATCCTCGAGAAGGCCAAGTAAAGGCCGACTAGCCCCCAAGAAAAAACACCCGAGACCTCCGGTCTCGGGTATTTTGCGTGTGCGGCCCGGGCGGAAAAATCGAGAATTCTCGACCCCCGATTCACACTCAACGCCCTCAGCGCACACTCGCGGCACGAATCCTCAGCTGATCGCTACCTGGCGCGTGTAATGTCCACGGACGTTCGGTAGGTCCACCATGGGAGTGAGGCTGTCCAATGACGACTGGGTCGACAGAATTTGGCGGCAAGATCGAGCTGGATGTTCGCGATTCGGAGCCGGACTGGGGGCCGTACGCGGCGCCGACCGCGCCGCCGAACGCGCCAAACGTCCTCTACCTTGTCTGGGATGACACCGGCATCGCGACCTGGGACTGCTTCGGCGGCTTGGTCGAGATGCCCGCCATGACGCGGATCGCCGAGCGTGGGGTGCGCCTGTCGCAATTCCACACCACCGCGCTGTGCTCGCCGACCAGGGCGTCATTGCTGAGCGGTCGCAACGCCACCACCGTGGGCATGGCCACCATCGAAGAATTCACCGACGGCTTCCCGAACTGCAACGGTCGCATCCCGGCCGACACCGCGCTGCTGTCTGAAACGCTTGCCGAGCGTGGCTACAACACCTACTGCATCGGCAAGTGGCACCTGACGCCGCTGGAGGAGTCCAGTATGGCGTCGACCAAGCGGCACTGGCCGACCTCGCGCGGTTTCGAACGGTTTTACGGGTTCCTGGGCGGCGAGACCGACCAGTGGTATCCCGACCTGGTGTACGACAACCACCCGGTGAATCCGCCGGGCACGCCGGAGGACGGCTATCACTTGTCGAAGGACATCGCTGACAAGACCATCGAATTCATCCGTGATGCCAAGGTGATCGCGCCCGACAAACCCTGGTTCAGCTATGTATGCCCGGGCGCCGGTCACGCACCGCACCATGTCTTCAAGGAATGGGCTGACAAATACGCCGGCCGGTTCGACATGGGCTACGAGCGCTACCGCGAGATCGTCCTGGAAAAGCAGAAGTCGATGGGGATCGTGCCGCCGGACACCGAACTGTCGCCCGTCAACCCGTATCTGGACGTGAAGGGACCGCAAGGCCAGCCGTGGCCGTTGCAGGACACGGTACGGCCGTGGGACTCGCTCAACGACGAAGAGAAAAAGCTGTTCAACCGGATGGCCGAGGTGTTCGCCGGCTTCCAGAGCTACACCGATGCCCAAATCGGCCGAATCCTGGACTATCTCGAGGAATCCGGACAACTGGACAACACCATCATCGTGGTGATATCCGACAACGGCGCCAGCGGCGAGGGCGGTCCGAACGGATCGGTCAACGAAGGCAAGTTCTTCAACGGCTACATCGACACCGTCGAAGAGAGCATGAAGATGTTCGACCACCTCGGTGGGCCGCAGACCTACAACCATTACCCGATCGGGTGGGCGATGGCCTTCAACACGCCGTACAAGCTATTCAAGCGCTACGCGTCGCATGAAGGCGGTATCGCCGACACCGCGATCATCTCGTGGCCCAATGGGATTGCCGCACACGGCGAGGTTCGCGACAACTACGTCAATGTTTGCGATATCACGCCCACCGTCTACGACCTGCTGGACATGACACCGCCGGAGGCCGTCAAGGGCATCCCGCAGAAGCCGCTGGACGGAGTGAGTTTCAAAGCGGCCCTTGCTGATCCGAACGCCAATACCGGAAAGGAAACTCAGTTCTACACCATGCTGGGTACCCGTGGGATCTGGCACCAGGGCTGGTTCGCCAACACCATCCACGCGGCAACACCCGCGGGGTGGTCGCATTTCGACGCTGATCGGTGGGAGCTGTTCCACATTGAGGCCGATCGCAGCCAGTGTCGCGACCTGGCCGCCGAGCAACCCGAGAAGCTGGAAGAGTTTAAGGCGCTGTGGTTTTCCGAGGCTGCCAAGTACAATGGTCTTCCGCTGGCCGATTTAGACATCATGGAAACGCTGACACGTTTTCGCCCGTATCTGGTCGGCGAACGTTCCAGCTACACCTATTATCCGAACTGCGCAGACGTCGGCATCGGCGCCGCCGCTGAGATTCGCGGCCGGTCGTTTGCCGTGCTGGCCGATGTGACAGTGGATACCACTGGCGCCGAGGGTGTGCTCTTCAAGCAGGGTGGCGCGCACGGCGGGCACGTGCTGTTCATCCAGGACGGACGGTTGCACTACGTCTATAACTTCCTCGGTGAGCGGCAGCAGCTGATTTCTTCGTCCGACCCGCTGCCGCTGGGGAGACATGTGTTCGGCGTCAGCTATTCGAAGACCGGAACCGTGGCGAACAGCCATACTCCGCTCGGTGACCTCACGCTGTTCGTCGACGACAAGGAAGTCGGCAGGCTTGCCGATGTGAGCACCCATCCCGGGACGTTCGGGCTAGCTGGTGCCGGGATCACGGTCGGGCGCAACGGCGGTTCGGGAGTGTCCAGTCGCTACAAAGCGCCGTTCGAGTTCACCGGTGGCACTATCGCCCAGGTCAACGTCGACTTGTCGGGCCGACCGTACGTAGACGTGGCAGCCGAAGTTGCGCTTGCGTTTTCGCGCGACTGAGCTGGGAATCGGCCTGATCTGCCTGTGGGTGAGCGTGGCCGCGGGCTGCGGTAAAACGACGAGCGGTACCGCCGTGCCGGCCGGTCAGACGGCGTCGTCAACAACAACCTCGGCGGCACCGAGACCGTCCGATCCGGCAGAGCCAGTCCCCGGCGTCGAAGTCACACTGCCCGACCACATCCCGGCCAATGCCCTGGCTTGCTTCCCACCGCCCCCCACCAGCGGCAGCATGAACAGGGCGTCGGTGGCGGATCCGGTGGCGCCCACGATCACGGTTCCGCTGCCGGACCGCTGGAATTCGGCCCCCGGCACGGGTGACGTGGCGTTGACATCGACTGGGCCCGAAAGCATGTCGGTGAAGGTGACCATCACCCCGACGGACCTCGATCCCGGCGGGGCGTTTTTGCGCTACGCCGCCGATCTGCGCATCGCCAAGCCAGGCGCCAAGGTCATGGTCGCACCGGCGCAGTTCTGCGGCTACAGCAGCCAGCTGCTGAGCGGCACCGTTGCGGGGCTCAGCGGCGTCGATTTCGCCGACCGCATTAACCACATCTGGACGAATACCAAGGCGTATCTGGTGGTCGTCCATCTTGAAGGCCCTGCGGGCACGCCCGGCTTCAATGCGGCGAAATCCACGGTGATGCAGCAGTTCGCCGTCATCATCCCCTGAAAAGCGGTTTGCTGGATGCTATCCGCTGCTAGCATCTGAGCCCAGCTTCGGTAAGCCTTCCAACTACTCCTGGAGGACAGCCAATGACCGCTGAACATTTGCCGCCGACCGCGCCGCCCGGAGGGCGTGGACGGCAAATCGCGATTGCGTTCGCGATTCTGGTGGCTGTCGTCGTGGTCTACGTTCTATCCCTGATTGCCGTGCACCTGCTGGCCAAGTCAGCACCTCCGCTGCCTGCAGTGGACCTGAGCAAGGTCGAGGCTGATGACAGCGTCGTGCAGGTGCGCCTCGAGAAGCTGGATACCGTCGCCAACCGCTTGACGGTGAATGTTCTTGTCTATCCGAAGGATTCGCTGTACGACAAGAACTTCGGTGTGCTGACCACCGACGCGGCCGTGCGCCTGTATCCCGAGAACGACCTGGGAGACCTGCAGTACCCGGTAGGAAAAGCCCCGGCGCAGGTCAGCACCACCATCGAGGCGCAGGGCGATCCGGGTAACTGGCCGTTCGATTCCTACACAACTCAGGTCATCGCGGCCGACGTGTTCACCGGTTCTGGGCAAAACCGCGAGAAAGCACCCGCCCGTGTTGAGGTAACCGGCAGGCTGGATGGCTGGGACGCCACCGTCACCCGCTTCCACGACCCCGACGATCCCAACCCCAATGTGCAGGACAACGTGACCATCACGCTGCACCGGGCCAAGGGCCCGCTGATCTTCGATGTCGGTATCTGCCTGGTTCTCATCGCCCTGCCCGTGTTGGCATTGTGGGTGGCCATTCCCGTGGCGTTGGGCAGGACCTCGTTCTTACCGCCGATGACAACGTGGTACGGCGCAATGCTGTTCGCCATTGTCCCGCTACGCAGTATCCTGCCGGGCAGCCCACCGTACGGTTCGTGGATCGACCAAGCCATCGTGCTGTGGGTGTTGATCGGGCTGGTCGCTGCGATGGCCCTGTTCCTGGTCGGCTGGTGGCGCCAACGGGATCGAAAGCAGCCGAAAAAGACCTGATCACTGCGGATTTGGTGCGCCCACAGCGGTGATGGCGTCGACGGCGCTCGAGACTCTTGCCTGGAAGTCGGGCGACAGCGGAATGTAACCGCTTTTGTTCAAGTCGATCTGGCGGCCAATCGCCGCCTGCAAGAACGCCTTGACCGCCTGGGCCACATCGGGGCTGGGGTATTTGGAGCAGACGACCTCGTAGGTGGCCAAGACGATCGGGTAGACGTCCGGTTGGGCGGGGTTGTAGAACGACGAGAGGTCGAGCACGAGGTCGTTGCCGTTGCCGATGATTTTGGCGCCGGCGATGGTCTTGCCGAGGGTGTCGGTGCCGATCCGGACCGGGCGTAACGACCTGCGGCTTGCCGGGGTTTTGATCTCGGCGGCGAAAAGCCCTTGCTGCAACGCGAAAGACAGTTCGTTGTAACTGATCGCACCCTCGGTGGCTTTCACGGCCGCCGAGGTGCCGATGTTTCCGGCGGCGCCGGTGCCGACCCCGCCGTTGAACATCTTGCCCGCCCCCTTGTTCCAGGCACCGCCCGACGCGGCCTGAAGGTAGGACTGGAAGTTGTCGGTGGTGCCGGATGCGTCGCTGCGGTAGATCACCCAGATGTCCTCTGTCGGCATGGATGCGTTGAGCGCGGTGAGAGCCGGGTCGTCCCAGCGCGTAATGATGCCGCTGAAGATCTTGGCCAGGGTGGGAGCGTCGAGCACCAACGAGTCGACGGAGCTGAGGTTGTACGTGATGGCCAGCGGGCCGAACACCACGGGCAGATTCCAGGCGTCGGCCCCGCATCGCTGCTTAGCGGTCGTGTATTGGTCGCCCGACAGTGCTGTGTCCGATCCGCCGAAATCGGTCTTGCCGGCAAGGAATTCGCTGATTCCTGCGCCCGAGCCATTGGCGGTGTAGTTGAGCGTCTGCCCCGAGCAGGCCTTGCTATAGGCGGTGACGAACCGGGTCATCGCGTTGGCTTGCGCGGTCGAGCCGCTGGCCGTCAAGGTCTGCTTGCCGCCGCAGTCCACCTTAGCGCCGGCGGCGTACGCCAGGGTCGCGTGCGAGTTGCTGCATGCCGGGACCGCCATGGCAGCCGCGGCCAGCAGGCTTAGGACGGCGGCTGATCGCTTGTGCTTCACGTTGATTGCCTCCAGGCGGGATACACGTCGACATTTACCGCTATCGAATTAACACGCAAACAAACAACCGATGAACGGGTCATCGCGTCGTTCTGCGGGTTGACGAAAATTGCCCATCGATGAAGGAAATTTCGATTCCGCACGCGGGCCGAACCGGTTCGCTACGATCTAATCCTCGTGTGCTCGCCCGCCGAGCTTCCGCACACCCCACGGAGGTGTTGATCGATGACCCATCAGGCCCCACCGGCACCGCCGCCTCGACGTCTCCCACGCCGCCGGAGTCGCCGGCCGCCGCGCCGCCCGAGGCGCCCACCAAACGGGGGCGACGGCGCGTAGCGGTCGGGGTCGGCATCCTCGTGGCTTTCGTCATCGCCTACGGTCTGTCGCTGTTCGGAGTCCACTTGCTGTTCAACGCGGCGGCACCGATCAAGGCGCCGGACGTTAGTGCAACGGACGACACCGTTGTGCTGGTGCGCCTCGAGAAGCTGGATACCGTCGCAAATCGCCTGACGGTGAAGGTGCTTGTGATTCCGCAGGACAAGATGTTCGACAAGCGCCTGGATGTGCTGACCACCGACACCGCCGTGCGCATGGATCCCCCGAACGACCTGGGAGACCTGGTCTACCCGGCAGGAAAATCGCCGGCGCAAGTCGCCACCACGATCGAGGCACATGGCAATCCCAACAACTGGCCGTTCGACTCATACAGCACCGACACCCTCTCGGCGGAAGTGCTCGTCGGCCAAGGCGATGCCCGCCAATACATACCCGCCCGTGTCGAAGTAACCGGCGCGCTGGACGGCTGGGACGTCAGTGTCCGCCGCGCCGGCGAAGCCAGCCAAGAATCGGAGCGCCCTGACAACGTGATCATCACTTTGCACAGGTCGAAGGGCACGCTGATCTTCGACGCGGGAATCTGCCTGGTCCTTTTCGCCCTGCCCGCCTTGGCATTGACAATCGCGATTCTGATGCTGACGGGGAAGCGGAAATTCGTGCCACCGTTCGTAACGTGGTTTGCCGCGGTGCTGTTTGCCGTCATCCCCATACGCAACTTCCTTCCCGGCTCCCCGCCGGCGGGTGCGTGGGTCGACCAGGCTCTGGTGCTTTGGGTGCTGATAGCGCTGGTGGTGGCGATGATCATTTTCTTTGTCACGTGGTATCGACGAACGGATTAAGCCGGTCCGTGGGCGTCCTACCCTGAAGGGGTGCTCACCGAGATGGTCGACCTACCCGGCGGATCATTCCGCATGGGCTCGACGAGCTTTTACCCCGAGGAAGCGCCGATCCACACCGCGGCCGTAGCTCCCTTCGCGGTGGAGCGGCACCCGGTGACCAACGCGCAATTCGCCGAATTCGTCTCCGCCACAGGCTATGTGACGGTCGCCGAGCAACCGATTGACCCGGCGCTCTACCCAGGGGCGGATCCCAACGACCTGTGTCCGGGCGCGATGGTTTTCCGCCCGACACCGGGCCCGGTCGATCTGCGTGACTGGCGGCAGTGGTGGGACTGGGCGCCGGGGGCGAATTGGCGTCATCCGTTCGGCCCGGACGGCCCGAACAGCACCGCCGCGGACCGAGCCGACCACCCGGTTGTCCAGGTGGCCTATCCCGACGCTGCGGCCTACGCGCGCTGGGCTGGGCGGCGGCTGCCGGCCGAGGCCGAGTGGGAGTATGCCGCCCGCGGCGGAAGCGCGACGACCTATTCGTGGGGCGACGAGGAGACGCCCGGTGGTCAATTGATGGCCAACACCTGGCAGGGCAGGTTCCCGTGCCGCAACGAAGGTGCGCTCGGCTGGGTGGGAACGTCGCCGGTGGGGACGTTCCCCCCCAACGGGTTCGGCCTGCTCGACATGATCGGCAATGTCTGGGAGTGGACCGCCACCGAGTTTTCCGCGCATCATCGGCTCGATCAGCCGCCGAAAGCCTGTTGCACACCATCGGGGCCCGCCGATCCGACCGTCAGCCAGACGTTGAAGGGCGGTTCGCACTTGTGCGCTCCGGAGTACTGCCATCGCTACCGGCCGGCAGCGCGGTCACCGCAATCGCAGGACACTGCGACGACCCACATCGGGTTTCGCTGCGTGGCGAATCCGGCGTCCGGCTAGCAACGTTGCAGCGCATCGCCGGCCGCGGCCGGTTCGGGTCGCTCGTCCGGCAAATGGACACCGGATGTCCGGCTGGTGACGGGAATACCCAGACACCTGTGGACGTGGGATTTCGCCGCGCGGCCAGCGCGGGTATTCGCTAGCATCTGAGCACGTGTCGCCCCGACAAACTGGATTGTGCCGGCCAGTTCCCGGCCGGTTCCAGCAAGCAATTCGGCTCCAGAAAATTCTTGCCGCCGTCCGCAACGTGGTATGCCGCGAACCTGTTCGCGATCGTCCCGCTGCGCAATATCCTCCCCGGTGCGCCTCCGCCGGGCTCATGGATCGACCAAGCCGTCGTGCAGTGGGTGCTGATCGCGCTGGTGACGGCGATGAGCTTGTACATCTTCGCGTGGGTCCGGCAGGGGACTAAATGGCACAAGCGCGGTTATCCGCAGCCCGAACGCGTGGTCACCGAGCTGATTTGACTCCCCGGGCGGATCGTCCCGCATGGGCGCGACGAGCTTTGCCCCGAAGAGGCGCCAGGCTATTTGACGGTCGCCGAGCAACCCCGCTGATCTGGTGCGCCGCAGTTGGCGACCCAGGCCGACGAGCGTGCCAACCCACGGCTAGTGGCGGATCAGGGGCTTGACCTTGCACCATGGTGCCGGGCCTACCGTCGGGTCATGCATACAGCACAACTCGCCAAAGCAGCCGGTGTCAGACGGCCGACGCTGCGGTATTACGAGCGGCGCGGACTGCTGCCGCCCCCGGACCGCTCGGCGGCCGGTTATCGCTCATACGGTCCCGACGCGGTGCGGATCGTGCGGTTCGTCAAACGTGCCCAGGAACTCGGCTTCACCCTGAGCGAGGTCGAAGTACTCCTAGAGCTCGCCGCGGGCGGCCCGGACCCGTGTCACGAGGCACAAGCCGTGGCGACCGCAAAAATCGCCGACCTGGACGGCAAGATCGCGCACCTGACCGCGATGCGGGCGGCGCTGCGCCGGCTGGTGGAGACCTGCGGGCAGCCGCGCGCCAACCGCGACTGCCCGCTGCTGCGGGCGCTCGATGCCCAACCGGGGGAGGGAGATGATCCGTCATGACTGATAACGCATCGTGGATAACTCTGGTCAGCGGCGACCGTCTGGCCTTGATTTCCCCAGCGATTGCGCTGCTGGCCGAGGGCGCACCTGTTCCGTTGCGGCGCCTGGCCGCAGCCACCGCCTGGACCGAGGAAGAGGTGGCTGCGACGCTGCACCACATTCCGCGGGCGGACTGGGACGGCGACGGCAACCTGATCGGTCTCGGGCTCAGCCTGGTCCCGACCGCCCACCGGGTTTTTATCGACGGGCGGCAGCTGTTCACGTGGTGCGCGATGGACACGATGGCGTTGCCGGTGATCCTGGGCCGACACGTCGCGGTGGAGTCGACCTGCCCAACCGCCGGCATCACAATCCGGCTGGCCGTCACACCGCACGGTGTCGATAGCGCTGTACCCGAACAAGCGGTGATCTCCGAAGTTGCGCCCACCGAGGGGTGTGCCGATTTCCGGTCCAGCGTGTGTGACCACGGACATTTTTTCGCCCATGTTGCCGCTGC
>DASZLQ010000022.1:0-5744 GCA_035552295.1 Mycobacterium sp.
CGATGCGAGCATCCGCGTCGCATCGCGGGCGGGTCTGCGCTGCGTGATTCAGACCACGGCGCAGCGTATCCAGGCGCCGGGATCGCATTACCCGGCGCTCACCGCCCGTTTGAAACTCCTCGCTAAGTGGAACCTTCTCTAACCGACACCGCTGTCGGAAGGAGAGGAAGACCGTGAACGTCGCGACCTCGCAGGGCTCAGCAACCTATACCGTGGGCGGTGGAGCTCGACGCCTCCTCACCCTGGCAGCCGCGGTGCTGATCGCGTGTGCGTCCCTTGCTCTCACCGGCGCGACCACGCAGGCCAGCGCGCGCATCGGCAGCTCCTGCACCGTCGCCGCGCAACCGACAACGGGACCGGCCGCGACAGACGCTTTCTACCAGTACACGGGCTCGACCTCACTGTGCGCCATCGCTCCCGGCACCGTGCTTAATACGCGCGCGATCGCCTGGCATGTCGCCTCGTTGGCACTGCCGGTCACCGTCGTGCAGCTGCTCTACCGGACGACCAACGCGCTGGGCGAGGCCGATACCGGCGTAACGTCGGTGCTGCTGCCCCCGGCCGGCGTCACTCCATCGAGTCGGCTGATCGGCTACGGCTCTTACTACGACTCGCTCAACCCAGAGGACGAGCCGTCGGTCACCTTCGCCGGAGCCGGGTACTCCAGCGGCACTGAGCTGACGACGATCGAGACGACCGACCTCGTGCCGCTACTGCTTGCCGGCGACACGGTCTCGGTCGCCGACACCGAGGGTCAGACCGCCGACTTCGCCGCCGGTCCCGAGTATGGGTACACGACGCTGGATGGACTCCGTGCCGCGCTGAACTCGACCGCGACCGGCCTCAGCCCGAGCGCCGAAGTCGCGCTGATCGGCTACAGCGGCGGGGCGATCGCGACGAGCTGGGCTGCGCAGGAGGCGCCGAGCTATGCACCGGACGTCGAGAGCCGCCTCGTCGGTGCCTCGATGGGCGGGCTGCTAGTCGACCCCGACCACAACCTCCATTACATAGAGGGCTCGAGCACCTGGGCGGGAGTGATGCCGATGGCGATCGTCGGGCTCGCCCGCGCCTATGCGGTCAGCTTCTCCCAGTATCTCTCGACCAACGGCAATGCCGTGGTCGCCGCGATGCAGAACGACAACATCAACGAGGCCGAGGCCAACTACGCGGGGATCACATGGTCCGACCTCGCCGCCCCGCGTTACCCGGAGCCCGAGGACGTGCCGCCACTCGTCACGATCGCTAACCGCCTGATCCTCGGCAGCGCCGGCATGCCCAAGATCCCGGAGCTCATTGCGCAGGGCACGGGCGGACAGCTCGATGGCACGAACCCAAGCGCGACCTACGGCCCCGGTGACGGCGTGATGATCGCCGGCGACGTGCGCTCCTATGCCCGCGAGGTCTGTGCTTCCGGCGACCCAGTCGACTATCAGCAGTTCGCCGATCTCAGCCACGAGGAGACTGAGGCCCCGTGGCTGGCCGACACACTGCCGTGGCTGACCGCGCGGTTCGCCGGCATCGCCGCCCCACAGAATTGCTCGACGATCGCGCCGGGCAACTCACTGGCCCCAGTCACAGTTCGCAACACCAACTGATATGGAGAGCTTGTTGTCAAGGGGTGCGGCACGAATTTCTCGCTTTCGAGTGGGGCGAGGGGGGGTGTGGTCGGCTGGGTGGGTGGCGGTCCGGCAGGCTGTGCGCGACGCGCGGTCAGACTGATATACGCGGGTCTGGGTGTGCCGCAGGACCATGGTCCGTCGTGGGGAGCCGCTGTCTAGGATCGGGCGTGGCCAGCCTTTCGGCGGGTTGCTCATAGTTGGGTCGCGGGTCCCCGCGCGTTGCCGGGCCCCACCGACCCAGCCGACGGGATGAGGATGTGTTTTGTCGGGGGGGGTCACTCGATTTGGGTGATCGCCCACACGAATCCGGTGAGTTCGCGGGCGGCTGCGACCGCGATGATCGTCCGGCGTTTGTTGCGGGCTTCGAGCCGGGCCCAGGTGCGGTGCAATCGTTTCTGCGCGGTCCATGCGATCGCGACAGCTTCCGGGGGCTGCTCGGCCTGGCGTTCGGTGAGCGCCTTACCGAGGTTCGGTTTGGGGCGGTAGTGCCATGCGGCTTCGACCAGCAGCCTGCGGGCGTGGCCGGACCCGGTCTTGGTGATCGCCCCGAGGCGCCGTTGCTGCCCGGTCGTGTTCTCTGACGGAACGAGACCGACATAGCTCATCAGCTGCTCGGCGCGCGCGAAGCGGGCGAAGTCGCCGACCTCGGCGCATAACCCGACCGCGGTCAGCGTGTCAACACCCCGCAGGCAGCGCAACACGCCAACCTGCGCGGCCCATGGTGAGCTCGGGAGCATCGCGACGATCTGCCGCTCCAGCGCGTCACGGCGATGCGTGAGCGCATCGATCGCACCGCGACAGTCAAGCAGCGTCGCCTGCGCGGCCGGCCATTGCAGCTCAACGCTCGCAAGCCACTGGCGGTGACGCTCAGTCCACGCGTCACCGTCCTGGAACCGGATCCCATGCCGCAGCAGCACCTTCGAGAGCCGGTGACGTGAGCGCATCAGATCAACCCGCCCGCCCTCGCGCGCCCTGACGAGGTCCCGTAGCGCCTCTTCCTCACTGCCGGGAACCCTGACCGCCCGCAGCTTCCCGGCGAGCAGCAGCCTGACGAGCAGCTCCGCGTCACGACGGTCGGTCTTCACCCGGTCACCGGACGCCCCCGGGATCTTCGACGGTGCCGCCACAACACACCCCACCCGACGCTTCACGAGCTCACGAGCGAGCCCGTACCCAGTCGGGCCGGCGAACAGCTCAGCGGTATAGGAGTTGCCCAACGAGCAGCACACCTAGATGGTCATCGCCGGGAGGATGCACGAGTCCAACGCGTCCCAATGCGGTCCACCTGTCGGCCAGAACGCCGCAAGCTCGGTGGCGAGGCCTGACAGTTCAAGGCAGTTCAGAAACGCCTCGTCCCCGTACTCGCGCTAGCCGTCGAATCCGTCGAGGAACACCATGGCACCACACACCTCAGCTAGAGCATCAGCGAGCCAAGGGTGGTCAGGCCCGGTCTCCCAGACCAGCATCTTGCGGCCATGTCCCGTACCAGTGCCCGGGCCTCGTCGATGGCGGCATCGAGATCAGACACAGTCAAGCTGGCGCACCCTTGGTGTGCGCCGATCCTAGCCGGCGGACGAGTCCACCCGCACGAATCTCTCTCGCCAATTGGTCGCGACGGACCGACCGGCAGATCCGCTCGCCGCCCGAAGGGTGCGCGTGCCCGGCGACGATGCGATAGCGGTTGCTAGCAACCTGCTGCCGCTACCGGCTCGGCCATGCCGAAAATATGGAGCCAATTGCTGCAAGTTTGAGACAGGTCAGCGAGAAAAACTGGCAGCTTAGTGGCAATAAAGCGATAGATCCTTGACAGGACCGCTATAGCGCCATTAGTGTCATCCGACCATTGCGATCGCGCGCCTCCGGTGCGGATTCGCCCCAGAGAGAAATGAGCGGCCGATGTCAGTCATACCGACAGAAGTTGGACCGAAGCGGCGCGGGCGGCCATCACGGCTGGTGGCTCTCGCAATCTCATGCCTGATGGCATCCGGCGCCTCGGCGGTGGTGGCCGGCACGGCAACCGCTCAGGCATCAGTGGCGCCCGTCGTCAGTCGCGCTGCCATTGCCCCGGCTCTCACGGTCGGACGCGGCGCCAATGTGCCATTCGTCGAGCAAGAGGCCGAGAACGCGGTCACTAATGGGACGATTATCGGGCCGAGCACCCAGGCATACACGCTGGCGGCCGAGGCATCCGGCAGGTCCGCCGTTAGCCTCGCTCCGGGACAGTATGTCGAGTTCACTTTGCCCAGCGCCGCGAACGCTATCGACGTGCGCTACAGCATTCCGGACTCAACCACAGGCGGCGGCATCACGGCGCCACTGGGTGTCGACGTAAACGGCAACTATCACCGAACGATGACGCTCACATCAGAGTACTCGTGGCTCTACGGTCAGTACCCGTACGACAACAACCCCAATGAGGGCGACAACGTTCCCACTGACTATGCAGTGGAGTGTGGGTGCGTCCCGGCCCAGACCGTCCCCGCACCCATATTCGCGGCGCCGTGGCGGCCCAACCATTTCTATGACGAGCAGCGCCTTCTTTTGGGAAGAAGGTTCCCAGCCGGCTCCATAATCCGCCTCACGGCGCCGGTAGGCACGAACGCGTCGCTGACGACGATCGACCTGATGGATTCTGAGCTGGTGGGTCCGCCCAAGGTCGTTGCCCCATCTGTAAACGTGCTGCTCTTCGGTGCCGACCCAACCGGTCACCGAGATGCCTCCGAGGCGATCACCCGTGCAATCGCGGCCGCGCAGAAGCTGCACCTGCCGGTGTACGTACCGCCGGGCACCTACTCGGTCAGCCAGCACATCATCGTGAATAACGTGACCATCGACGGGGCGGGTAGTTGGTACACCATCTTCAAGGGTCATCAGGTCACGCTGAGCACGCCCGCGCCTGACGGCTCGACCCACACCGGCGTCGGCTTCTACGGGCTGTACGTCAGCCAGGGTGGCAGCACCAACGTTCACCTGGCCGACTTCGCGATCCAAGGTGATGTCCGCGAGCGCATCGACAGCGACCAGGTCAACGGGGTCGGCGGATCGCTGAGCAACTCGTCGATCACGGGTCTCTATATCCAGCACACCAAGGCCGGCATCTGGCTCGATGGCCCGATGACAAACCTGACCATCTCTGGCAACACGATCGTCGATCAGATGGCGGATGGCATCAACTTCCATACCGGCGTCACGAACTCGACGGCTTCGAACAACTTCATCCGCAACACCGGAGACGATGGCATCGCCATGTGGTCAGACCAAATCGCGGACTCCAACGACACGTTCGACCACAACACCGTGCAGACGCCGGTAATCGCCAATGGCATCGCGCTCTACGGCGGTACCGACAACACAGTTTCGAACAACCTCATCGCGGACCCCATCCGCGAGGGGAGCGGTATTCAGCTTGGCTCCCGCTTCAACGCTGTGCCGTTTAGCGGCTCCGATTGGATCACCAACAACACCACGGTCCGGGCCGGCACCTACGAGCTCAACTGGCAAATCGGTCTCGGCGCCATCTGGATCTACGCGCTCCAGAGCAGCATCAACGCCGACGTCGAGGTGGTCGGTGACAACTTCCTGGATAACACGTACGACGCGATGATGGTGGTCTCCGACTACCCGGTGAAGGATCTCTACGACATCACTAACGTCCATTTCCGCGACATCGAGGTCGACGGTGCCGGCACTGACGTGTTTGATGCCCGCTCCGCAGGGAGCGCTACGTTCCAGAACGTCGATGTTCGAAACATCGGCTGGTGGGGGGTCAACAACTGCGGGTCGTTCAACTTCCCGCCGACCGGCTCCGAGTTCACGCTCACCGACCTCGGCGGGAACGACGGCATCGACAATGACGCCTACCACCTCGGCACCAATTGGCTAACCCCGTACTTGCCAAACGCCATCACCTGTAATGACCGGCCGCCAGTTGTGCCGCCGCCGCCCCCGTCACCCTGGGTGCAGCCAGTCGGGTAGCGCTGCATGCGAGCCCTGGTTGCTAGCAACCAGGGCTCGCATTGGCTGATGTCTTCTCTGTTTCGCCCGCGCGCTCACCCAATGCGGCAACTCAGGCTTCTGAGAGCAGGAAGTGGCGACTCGGGCAGGAACAGCTCGGCTAACGATCGG
>DASZLQ010000023.1:0-18392 GCA_035552295.1 Mycobacterium sp.
AAGCACATCAACGGGAATCTCGCCCTGGTGCATCCGCAGCCAAGCGTCGTCCGGTCGAGCCGAGAAAGTGATCGACGCGTCGGGCTCGCGGGTGGAGGCGTCAGACACGTCGCACACCAATACGCGCTCCGCGTGTTCGCCTGTCAGGCCTGGCGGCGGCCGCAGCAACCGGTCGGGGACGGCCAGCCACGGTGTCAGGTTGCGCTGGTCGTACCAGGCGACGATCGCGGGGACCGCAGACATCTGGGCCGAAATATCCAGTGGCACTGCGGAATTGACGGAGAAGGTAGCCCCGCGCCCGGCCCGCAGCAGCCAGCCGTCCAGCCAGGTCTGTTCAACCCCGGGCCAGGCCGCGGCGGCGGCGTGCTCAAGTGCCCGGATCTGGGAGGCGCGCACCGGCGCGTCGGTCAATACCCGCACCGCCACCACGTCGGCGGGCGCGAACTCGGCGACCGCCCCGGTTTTCGTGCGCACCCGCACCACCGGATCGACCGCCAGCAGGTGCCCCACCGCATCGGTCAGCGGCGGGACCGACCCGGCGGGGCGCCGGTAGCGAACCGTCACCCGCGTTCCCAGGTCCGGCCACGAGACCATCAGTGACCGAACGGGTCCGGTCCCTCGCCGGGCAACCACGACAACCCCGGAACGCCCCAGCCGTGCGACTTGACCGCCCGTTTCGCCGCACGGGCGTGCCGGCCGATGAGGCGGTCCAGGTAGAGAAAGCCATCCAGGTGCCCGGTTTCGTGCTGCAGCATGCGCGCGAACAGGCCGGTGCCCTCGATCGCAACCGGGCTGCCGTCGGCGTCGAGCCCGGTGACCCGGGCCCACTTCGCGCGTCCGGTGGCGAACGACTCGCCGGGAACCGACAAGCACCCTTCGTCGTCGTCACCCGGGTCGGGCATGGTCTCGGGGATTTCGGAGGTTTCCAGGACGGGATTGATGACCACGCCGCGGCGGCGGTCCGTCATTCCGCGGTCCTCGGCACAGTCGTAGACGAACAGCCGCAGTCCGTAGCCGATCTGATTGGCGGCCAGGCCCACCCCGTGTGCGGCGTCCATGGTGTCGTACATGTCGGAGATCAATCCGGCCAGATCCGCCGGCAGCGAACCATCGGCGGCGACCGCGACCGGTGTCGTCGGGGTGTGTAAGACCGGATCGCCCACGATGCGAATGGGTACGACCGCCATGGTCGGCTAGCTTAGGCGGGCGGAAGAGCGAGGCCGCCGAGTGTGGGCTCTAAGTACGGGAACTTCCCCTTGAATTCGTACGTAACCCCAACGCTCGTCGCCGATCCAGTGCCGGGCAATCTTGGCCAAACGGCCGACTCGCGGGTCTGGATGAGGGCTTGAGGGTTCGCGGCGTGGTTCAATATTCGCCGAACCATGCCCCTATGTAAGTCAAGTCATTCGCACAATTTGAGAATCGCCGGAAGGGTCCAGGGGAGCGATATGGACAGCGCCATGGCGCGGGCAAATCGATCGGGGGACGACTCTGAAATCGCCGATGGGCTGACGCGCCGCGAACACGACATCCTGGCATTCGAACGTCAGTGGTGGAAGTACGCCGGTGTCAAGGAAGAAGCGATCAAAGAGTTGTTCTCGATGTCGGCGACGCGCTACTACCAGGTACTCAACGCGCTGGTCGACCGACCCGAGGCGCTGGCCGCCGACCCGATGCTTGTGAAGCGGTTGCGGCGGCTGCGCGCCAGCCGTCAGAAGGCCCGCGCGGCGCGCCGCCTCGGCTTCGAGGTGACCTGACGCCTGACGTGCCTTTGCAGGTTCCCGCACGTTTCTGGCTACAGTGGGCTCGATGAAGGAGCGCGTCCCCGACTCGACGGGGCTTCCCCTGCGGGCCATGGTGATGGTGCTGCTGTTCCTTGGCGTCATTTTCCTGCTGCTGGGATGGCAGGCCCTGGGTAGTTCGGGAAACTCCGATGACGACTCGGCGTCGCCGGTGTCCAGCGTGACCAGCACCACCTCCGCCCCGGCATCGACGAGCGGTAAGCCCCCTGCGAACCAGGCCGAGGTGCACGTTTACAACATCTCTTCCAAAGAGGGCGTCGCCGCGCACACCAAGGACCAGCTCACCGGCGCCGGTTTCAAGGTCACCGATGTCGGGAACTTGTCGATATCCGATGTCTCGGCCACCACGGTGTACTACACCGACGCAGACGACGAGCATGCCACCGCGGATGCCGTGGGCCAGAAGCTGGGCGCACCCGTCCAACCGCGAATCCCCGCACTCACCAACCAGCCGCCCGGCGTCGTCGTCTTGGTGACGGGCTGACGCTGATTCTCCTGCCCGCGCGGCGTTTCGGAGCACTCGATAGTTTGCGGGTGACCGGGATAGGCTCTCGCTATGCCTAAGCTCGCCGGTTACCGCAATGCCGCTGCAGCCGCCACATCCACACTGTGCGTGGCCACTTTTGTCGCGCTGGTAAGCGCGTGCTCGTCACCCCAGCACGCGTCGACAACTCCGGGTACCACGCCGGCGGTCTGGACCGGATCGCCCGCACCGTCGGGTGGCTCGGGCAACGAGGGTGCCGCGCCCGTGCCCGGCGAGGCGCCCGCGGCGCAGCGAATGACCACCCATCTGAAGGCTCCGGATGGCACCCAGGTCGCGACCGCGACGTTCGAGTTCAGCAACGGCTATGCCACCATCACGATCGCGACAACCGGCGTCGGTCAGCTCACGCCCGGCTTCCACGGCGTGCACGTCCACAAGGTGGGCAAGTGTGAGCCCAACTCGGTCGCACCGACCGGCGGCGCGCCCGGCGACTTTTTATCCGCCGGCGGGCACTTCCAGATGCCCGGGCATGCTGCCGAGCCCGCCAGTGGTGACCTGACCTCGCTGGAGGTGCGCAAAGACGGTTCCGGAACGTTGATGACGACCACGGACGCCTTCACCATGCAGGACCTGTTGAGTGGCGAGAAGACCGCGATCGTCATTCACGCCGACGCCGACAACTTCGGCAACATCCCGCGCGATCGCTACAACCAGACCAATGGCACACCGGGTCCCGACGCGACGACGATGAGCACCGGGGACGCCGGCAAGCGGGTGGCGTGCGGTGTCATCGGTGCCGGCTAACAGGGCCCGCGCTCGCATTGATTTCAAGCGCTCACCGCGGCCGACGATCGGCGTGGAATGGGAGTTCGCGCTCGTCGACGCGCAGACCCGCGACCTGAGCAACGAAGCCACCGCCGTCATCGCCGAGATCGGCGAAAACCCGCGCGTGCACAAGGAATTGCTGCGCAACACGGTCGAGGTGGTCAGCGGTATCTGTGATTGCACCGGACAGGCGATCGAGGACCTGCGCGAAACCTTGGGGCCGGCCCGACGGATCGTGCGGGACCGCGGCATGGAGCTGTTCTGCGCGGGCACCCACCCGTTCGCGCGATGGTCCACCCAGAAGCTCACAGACGCGCCCCGCTACGCCGAGCTGATCAAGCGCACCCAGTGGTGGGGCCGGCAGATGCTGATCTGGGGTGTGCATGTGCACGTCGGAATCTCTTCGGCGCACAAGGTGATGCCGATCATGTCGTCGCTGCTGAAGTACTACCCGCATCTGTTGGCGCTATCGGCCTCGTCACCGTGGTGGGGTGGCGAGGACACCGGATACGCCAGCAATCGCGCGATGATGTTTCAGCAGTTGCCCACCGCCGGGCTGCCGTTCCACTTCCAGACCTGGGCGGAGTTCGAGGGCTTCGTGTACGACCAGAAGAAGACCGGCATCATCGACCATATGGATGAAGTCCGTTGGGACATAAGGCCTTCGCCGCATCTGGGCACCCTAGAGGTGCGGATCTGCGACGGCGTGTCCAACCTGCGCGAGCTGGGCGCGCTGGTGGCGTTGACGCACTGCCTGGTTGTCGACCTGGACCGCCGGCTCGACGCAGACGAGTCGTTGCCGACGATGCCGCCCTGGCATGTGCAGGAGAACAAGTGGCGAGCCGCCCGCTACGGCCTGGACGCGATCATCATCCAGGACGCCGACAGCAACGAACGCCTGGTCACCGAGGATCTTGTCGACGTGCTGAACCGGCTCGAGCCCGTCGCCAAGTCGCTGCACTGCGTTGACGAGTTGGCCGCGGTGGCCGAAATCCCACGACTGGGCGCTTCGTACCAGCGGCAGCGACGAGCCGCAGAAGAGCATGACGGGGATCTGCGCGCGGTCGTGGACGCGCTGGTGGGCGAGTTGGAGATCTAGGTTTGACTCATGGCCATGCCCGAACGAATTGAACTGGCGATGTTCCCGCTCGAGTCGACTGTGCTGCCGAACCAAGATCTACCGTTACGGATTTTCGAGCCCCGCTACGTCGCGCTGGTGCGGCACTGCGTCGACAGTGGTGATCCCTTCGGTGTGGTGCTCATCTCCCGCGGACGCGAGGTTGGCGGCGGCGATACGCGGTGTGATGTCGGCATTCTGTCGCGGATCACCGAATGCGTCGATCACGGCGTCGACCGATATGCACTGCGCTGCCGGACCGGTGAGCGGATTCGGGTGTGCGAGTGGCTGTCCGACGATCCCTACCCGCGGGCGACCGTAAAGCTCTGGCCCGACGAGCCGGGGGCGCTGGTGACGCGCGCCCAGCTCCTCGATGTCGAAGACCGGGTGATGGTGCTGTTCGAGCGGATCGCCGAGGCGCGCGGCGCGCGGCTGCCAGACCGCGACGTGCTACTGGGCTACGATGAAGCCGGCGCAGACGACGCCGGCCAGCGTCTGTTCGCCCTGGCATCCCGCCTTCCGATCGGCTCGGCCGACCGCTACACTGTGCTGTCCGCGCCGTCGGCGGCCGATCGGCTGGCCGCGCTCAGCGAGGCCGTGGACACGGTTGCCGAGATGGTGGAGTTCCAGCTATCCGAATGAACACCGATGTGACAGTTGACATCAGCGACGGCGTGGCGGTGCTCACGCTCAATCGTCCGGAGCATCTCAATGCTTATACCGCCGAGATGGGCACGCTGCTGGGCCGCGCGTACCAACAGTGCGACGATGATGACGACGTCCGCGCCATCGTGGTCACCGGCGCGGGTAGCGCGTTCTGCGCCGGAGCGGATTTCTCCGGCAGCATATCGCCGTTCGACGCCCCGGCCGAGACCTTCTCGGCATCGCCGATCAACCCGGCCGCCTTCGAATTGCGCAAACCGGTGATCGCCGCACTCAACGGTCACGCAATCGGAATCGGCCTGACCATAGCGCTGCAGGCGGACATCCGCATCGTCGCGGTCGACGCCAAATACGGTGTGGTGCAAGTCCGTCGGGGAGTGATACCCGACTGCATGTCGCACTGGACCTTGGCGCACTTGACCACCTTGGGCGTGGCCGCGGAGGTACTGCTCACGGGCCGCACTTTCACCGGCGCCGAGGCCGCCGCGCTCGGCATCGCGAATCGGGCGATGCCTGCCGAGCAGGTGCTCGACCAAGCGTTGGAGATGGCCCGCGACATCGCGGTGCATGTGGCGCCGATGTCGGCGGCACTGTGTAAGCGGCTGTTGTGGGACAGCGCGATCAACAACTACACCGCGCGAGAAGTCGCGTCACTGGAAACGCAGCTGCACCACCGGGTGATGGGAACCGCAGACGCCCGTGAAGGAGTCGCCGCGTTCCTGGATCGCCGGCCACCGCGGTTCAGCGCGCGGCTTTCGGCTGAGTGGACTGCTTTGCCGGCCCCTGAGCCGGAGCCCTGAGCATCTCAGCCAGCGCGACACCGAGGTTGTGCAGGTTGGTCGGCAAGGAATAGGTCCGGTCGACCGTCCAGTTGAGGATGCCGCCGGACAGCGCGCCAACGATGATGTCGGCCAACGTTTCTGCATCGTGTCGCGCGCTGACCTCGCCGCGGGCGACGCCCTCCTTGACGAGTTCGACGAACGTGTCGTGCAGGTTGAATCCGCGCTGGACGCCGTAGCCGCTGGTAGCAAGCATCTCTCCGATCAGCTCGCGATAGGTGTCGCCGGATTCGACGAGCGCCGCGGCGATGTCGTCGAACACACCGATAAGTCGTGCCGGGATCGCCTCGTCGGCGCGCTCAAAGACGACGTCGTGCAGATTGACCAGCCGACGCTCCGCCAGCGCTCGGATCATGTCCTGACGGGTGGCGAAGTGGTTGAAAAAGGTTCGATTGGCGACGTCGGCGTGCTCGCAGATCTCCTCGATGGTGGTGGCCGCAACCCCTTGGCTGAGAAACAGCTCGAAGGCGGCCGCGAGGATCTTCTCCCGTACCTCGCGCTTACGCCGTTCCAGTCTGTTCACGTCAGCAGTCTATTGCGCACACAACTGCTCGGAGAGCGTCCACAACTCCGCTGCGTGCTGAGCGTCACGAGCATAGGGCGCGACCGCGTCGCTGACGCCGCAGTCTTCCAGGTACAGCGCACCTCGGTCCGCCAGCTTGGGGCTTACCGCCGCCCACACCTGGGTGGCCGCACCGTGTTCGGGCATGACGAAGTCGAGGTACCCGTCGGACTTTTCGACGTGTGCCTCGCTGTTGGCAGCGACGAATTTGCGGAGCTGGGAGAAATCCGAGCTGGACATGTATCGGGCCAGCGAAGTGGCAACCGTGCCAGGATGAACGGCGTATGCGCGGATTCCTATCTCGCGCAGGCGCCGGTCGGCCTCGACGGCGTGCAGGATGTTTGCCGTCTTGGCTGCACCGTACGCGGCGAACTTGTCGTACTCGCGGTTCTCCCAGTTGGGATCGTCAAAGTCGAGGTCACCCATGACGTGGCCTCCGGAGGAGAGGATGACCAGCCGGGCGCCATCCGCGGCCGCAAGCTGCGGGACAAGGAGCCGGGTGAGTTCAAAGTGCCCGAAATGGTTTGTCCCGACTTGCAGTTCGAACCCATCGTGAGTACGTCCGAAGGGGGTGAACATGACTCCAGCGTTGTCCATCAAGACATTAATCACCGGCGTGAGGTCGCGGATCGTCGTGGCCGCCGCGCGCACACTGGCCAGGCTGGTGAGATCGAGGTGCACCGTCGACGTCCGCGCGCCGGGCACGTCGTCATGAATCCACTCGGCTGTCTGGATCAGGGCATCGTGGTTGCGTGCGGCCAGGATGACGTGCGCACCTGCGGCGGCCAGCGCCCGTGCCGACTCGCGGCCCAGTCCGGACGACGCGCCGGTGATCACGCATACGTTGCCGGTCAGGTCGATTCCGTCGACGACCTGCAAAGCGCTCAGGCGATCCGTCATGCCCGCGCCAGTCGCCACAGCGGGATGACCACGTTCGGGTCGCATTCCTCGTCGACGATCCATTTGCACATCCGCCGGATCGGCTCGATGGCGTC
This sequence comes from Mycobacterium sp., assembly GCA_035552295.1. Lineage (GTDB taxonomy): Bacteria > Actinomycetota > Actinomycetes > Mycobacteriales > Mycobacteriaceae > Mycobacterium. The sequence goes on from DASZLQ010000023.1 coordinate 7,288, forward strand.
TTGGGGCATGGCTACCGCAACGCTGCATGCGTAGCCCAAACTGGTCAGCCGTTGGGCACCGAACAGCGGCAACGTGTTTCGCAACCGACGCTTGAGGGATTCCGGGTAGATGCCGATGGTCTGAGTGTAGGCGTTCACCGCTGCGGCCACCTTGTCGACGCTGTCTACGGGCACGATGTTGGCGACGCGCCCCGATAGCATCGGCGAATAGTCCACGGGCTCATCGAATTGCGAGACGACGATGGCGCCCTCGCGCCGCTCGCCGCCTATGACTCGGTAGAAGTCGTCGGCCATGCGGGAGGCCTGCAGATGGTCGAGCAGTTCTCGGTTCGGATACCGCGGCGCGGTGCTCACAACGGGGGGCAACGACACCAACTCCCGGTAGACCATTTCGCCGAACCGATTGGCGTTGGCCAGACCCTCCGGGTCCGTCCCGCTGAGCAGGTAGATGACCCGGGCGTTGGCGCACCCCTCCTGGTTGGCCACACCGATGTCGGTCGCGGCGCGCCGCGCCACCTCTCGCATCGTGTCTTCGTCGTCGAACGCCTCGCGGCCGATGATGGTGGCGCTGCGCTTCGGGTCCAGCGCGATGAGCTCCAAACCGGGCTGGATGTAACGGGTTACGTGTTTGACCGACGCCAGCCCGCCCCAGGCGACGATCTTTTCGATGTGCTGCGGCTGGTAGAGGGTCTCTTCGACGTCGCGGTCGCCGCCCTTCCAATACCCGACCGCCAGATGCTTGGTGATCGGGTGGTCCGGCGCAACATCGGCCAGCGTGCGGGCGATGGCGACCGCGGTCAGCGGATCATTGGACGGCGCCTTGATGATCGCATCCGACCGCGTGATCACCGACCGCAGGATGGTCACCGCCGAGACCAGCCCGCCGTTGCCCGCCGGGATGTGTAGCACCCGGGAGCCGAAGGCACGCACGCGTAATTCGCGTCCGTCGCGCAACTTGTGCGGGACCCATCCGTTGAGGTAATTCAACCCGACCTGGCTGTCGGCGATTTCGGCGACGTTGTCCCGGCAAAACAGCGGTTGCAGAACGCGATAGCTGTTCTTCAGCATTTCGGCCGGCAGTACATTGGCTAGCAGCGAGGCCTCGTAGGCTTCCTGTAGGTGAGTGTTCGACTCGAAGTCCAGCGCGTCGCCCAGTGTCTCGAGCACATCGAGGATCTCGTCGAAGCCGACATCGTAGAGGTCGCTCATCTTCGCGGGGCTTTTGAGCGGCAGCTGCTCAACGTACTTGCCCATGTCCGGTGCTTGGAACTGCGACGCACCGATGCGGGTATCGAACGGAACAAGGTCGTCGGTGATGACGCGCCCCCGTAAGAACAGCGGGACGGTGTAGGCGATCACAGGTCGAGGCCTTTCATGAAGTTCACTGCCTCGTCATGCACCTCTTGCGTTGCGGCGCAGGTAATCCGGTCGTCTTCTATGCCTTGCTTCTCGCTGTAGCGCGTGATGTCCTTCTCGAATGCAACGCTGGCCTGGCCGCAGGGGCAGTGCAGGTCCCAATTGATCGTGACTTCGTCGCCGGAGATGACGCCGCCCCAGTGGGCGCGAAGCAGGATGTCGTAGACGGCCGCGCGACCGGTCTGCACACCGGTGCGGGGGAGTGGCTCGCTGGTGTCGGGATCGAGTACGAACGGAATGACCCACGGTGCCACGTGGTAGCGACCCTCGCTGCAACCCCAGTGAAAGGTGCTCGACTCCGAGAAGCCGTAACCGACCTGGATACGGTCGACGCCGAGGAAGTCCTTGATGACGTCCATGAAATCGTCAGGTAGCGCAACACCTTTCATCCCGCCGCCGGTGAGAATTGCCGATTCCGGTGCGAAGACATTGCGCACTCCGCGCTCCAGACCGGCCTTGGCGATGTCGTACATCAGGTGATAGGTACCGAGCATGAACACCCGCTTGCCGCGCAGCTGCTCGGTGATGCGGGCGAAGAACGCATCCATGTCCTGGGCCTGACGTGCCTGCATGGCGATGAACTCATCCTTGCGGGCCGCGAGTGCGGGATCGATCTCCAGCCGGTCGAGCTCGCCGCGGGACGCGGCCGCCCGCATCTTGGATGCCAGAAACATCAGGTCGGTGTCTACCGCGAAGGGGTACAGGGCGTGGAATCTGCTTTCGTCGCCGCCGGTGAAGCCGCGCTTGATCATGTTGGCGATGCGCAGATGACCGAGCTTGCCGTTGGCGAAGTTGGGCCACACCACATCCACAGAGGGATTGAGTTCGCCTTCGGTCGGTTCTTGGCCGAAGGTCTGGAACAGGCGGATCTTCCACAGCGTCATGCCGTCTTGGGCGCCGCGTTTGTCTTTGGGCAGGATCGAAATGGTGCCGGTGGTGCCGCTGGAGGTGATGACTTCCAACGGAGTCTGTTCGTCGAGGCGGTCGATCCAGTCGTCGATCCCGGTGCAGCCGGCGGTGTCCACCGCAGACAGGTCGCAGCTGGTGAGCTTGTCCAGCCACTTGGTCATCAGGTCGAAGCGTTTCTTGTCGATGAGCGCCGCCGGGTATGACTTGAACGCCGTGTGCGAGAAGAACAGCGGCACAACGTCATTGAACTCGTTGAGTGTCGTGACTCCGAGCCGGTCGGCAAGCTTCCGCAGCATCTCGATGCTCTGATAGTGCTCCCGAAAGCGGATGCCCATGGCTTGCCGTTGCAGCTCTTCGACCTCGCGGCGGTCGATGCTGTGCATCTGGGTATAGGACTGGCCGAAAAAGCCGATCGGGTCGTTCATGAATTCGATCACCGGTCGCGCTGGCTTGTCCGTGACTGTCATCGGGCCATCGTAGACACAATGTGCAGTAGAACGCAATATTGCAGTTGTCTGCAATCTAGACGGATTTTGGCGGGGCGTCGCGCTCGGCCAGCGACTTCAACGTGAGCAACTGCTTGCGCATCATCACCCAGTCGCCCAGGGCCAGAACACGGGCCGCCGGCCGAGGTCCGCCGAACCACACGCGCACGTGCAGCCGTGCGCCGGCACCCTCGGGCCGGACCGCGTAAGTGACAGCCACGCGCCTGGACCGCAAGGTGATCTGCTCGCCGTCGACGAAGGACTGCAGCGCGAACATCGTCATGAACCGCTGTCCGGCTTCGAGGCGATCCAGTTCGGGGTTGCGCGCTCGAGGGCTCCGGCGCCCGAGATTGTCGAGAAGGTCGTAGCTGTAGGGGGCTACGCGCAATTGGCATAACCAGGAGAACACGATCGATGGCGGCGCGGCGATGCTGATCGCGCGGTCGGCCTGGACGCCGGCGCGCGCGCACAGCGCGTCGCACGGCAGCGGCACCGTTCGTTCCGCCGGCCGCGCTCCCCAGGTCAGGCCCAGGGTCAAGGGACGGCCGCTCGACGGGCGCTGCGCTCCATCAACCGCGGTGCCACCGCCCGATGCAGTGGGCCGACCAGGGCCCAGACTGTTCGGGCGGCGATTTTGTGGCAGTAATGCAGACGAGTGGTGAGTATGGCCCGCCGACCGCCTTCACGCCGCAGCGTCAGCTGGGCGCGCATCAGCGGCCCGCCCGTCGCCAGCACGATCTCATCGTGATCCGAATGCATGATCGGCCAGCCGATTACGTACTCGGGTGAGGAATACGGACCCAGGCGAAATCTCAGGACGTGGCGGTGGATCCAGGAGACCAGGTTGCCCAGTGCGCCCGGTTTGTCCCCCAGCGCGTCGCGCAACGCCTGTTCGGCAGTGCGGAAGTCGCCGTGCAGGATTGGGACTTCGAAGACGTCCACGTAATCGGCCGCGGTCTCGCCGGTTTGTGCCCGCTCGGCGAGCACGGCGGCCGCAATGCGTTTCAGCGTCCAGCGCACCGCGAAGCGGTGTCCGCCGGTGCCGATGACGAGCGCGCGATAGGTCTTGCCGTGGATACCCGGGAAGTCCGCCCAGGTCAGTGCGCGCACCCGGGTGTGTGCCGCGTCGTCGGGGGCCGGTTCCAACTCGAACACCCACCGGTACACCGCGAACGGGTGGCGGCCCTTCAGCGCAAACCGTTCGGGTGGTCGCGCTTCGTCCAGGACGAAACCGATCGGCACGGTGGACGGGTCGTGCGGGTCGCGGCACATCACGCGCAGCAGCGCCGACCACGTGTCTTCGCGATTCGCATCAATGGTTGTGGCATGCTCATCGATATAGGGCAATCGTTCCATATAGAAGGATCGTACTAGATCATGGCACCACCGCGAAAGCACGAAACCGATGTGATCCTCGACGCCGCGCGGGCGCTGGTGCTCGACGGCGGACCGCGGGCGGCGAGCGTGGCAGCGATCGCGAAATCCAGCGGTGCGCCGGCCGGCACGCTGTATCACCGGTTCGGCAACCGCAACGGCATCTTGACGGCGGCCTGGCTGCGGGCGCTGGAACGCTTTCAGGCACGGGCGATGGCCGCCGAGGCCGATACGCCGATGGCGACCGCCGTCGCCATGGCCGTGTCGTGCATCGGCTTCACCCGCGAACTTCCCCAGGACGCTCGGCTGTTGTTGACGATCCGGCCGGGTGACCTGCTCGACGGCGAGCCCGACGCGGCATTCCAGCAGACCCTTGCCGCGATGAACGCGCCTTTGCGGGACCGGATCGGCGCGCTGGCTCGGCAACTGTTTGGCAGCGGCAATGCGCGCTCGGTTGACGCCGTCGCGCGGGCCGTTGCCGATCTGCCCTACGCCGTTGTCCGGCGCCACGCTCGTGACGAGCCGATGCCGCGCTGGCTTGAAGCCGACGTCGCGGCGTCGGCTCGGGCGGTGCTAGAGGGCTTTGGCGAACGCGCGTAAGGCGTCCACTTGGACCGGATCCAGCGACGGGCGCACGGTTTTGCGGGCCGCCGCGAGGTCGGCTGCCGTCACGTCGGCGGCGTCGATGGAGCGGCGCATCGCGGTGAGTGCGGCCTCCCGCAGCAGTGCCACGCAGTCGGCCGCGCTGTAGCCGTCGAGTTCGGCGGCCACGTCGTCGAGGTCGACGTCGGCGCTCAGTGGGATGGATTTCCCTGCGGTGCACAGGATTTCGCCGCGGGCGGCGGCATCGGGCGGTTCGACGAAAACAAGCCGCTCCAGCCGGCCTGGACGCAGCAACGCAGAGTCGATCAGATCGGGCCGGTTGGTGGCACCCAGCACCACGACGTCACGCAACGGGTCGATGCCGTCGAGTTCGGTCAGCAGCGCGGCCACCACCTTATCGGTCACGCCCGAGTCAAAGCTCTGGCCGCGCCGGGGCGCCAGCGCATCGATCTCATCGAGGAACACCAGCGACGGCGCCGAATCGCGGGCCCGCCGGAACAGCTCGCGGACCGCCTTTTCCGAGGCGCCCACCCATTTGTCCATCAGCTCGGAGCCTTTGACGGCATGCACGCTCAGCTGCCCGGTGCTGGCCAGCGCGCGGACCACGAAGGTCTTGCCGCAGCCGGGCGGCCCATACAGCAGCACCCCGCGCGGCGGGTCGACACCCAACCGCGCGAAGGTGTCGGGATGCTGCAACGGCCACAGCACCGCTTCGGTCAGTGCCTGTTTGGCCTCGGCCATGTCGCCCACGTCGTCGAGCGTGACGTTTCCGACGGTTAGTTCCTCGCTGGCCGAGCGGGACAGCGGCCGGATGACGCTGAGCGCACCGACGAGATCGTTTTGGTCCAGCTTCGGTGGTTGGCCGTCGATGCTGGCGCGAGATGCCGCCCGCAGTGCCGCTTCGCGCACCAGCGCAGCCAGGTCGGCGGCGACGAAACCCGGTGTGCGGCCCCCGATCTCGTCAAGACTGAGCTCGCCGGTGGGTACCGGCCTGAGCAGTGCCTCGAGCAGCGCCTCGCGGGTGGCCGCGTCGGGCAGCGTCAAGCCGAGCTCGCGGTCACACAGTTCGGGGGCGCGCAGCCGCGCGTCGAGCTGGTCGGGTCGCGAGGAGGTGGCGATCAACGAGACACCCTCGCTGGCCACCGCGGCGCGCAGCTCGGCGAGGATGAGGGCGGCCACCGGCTCGGCGGCGGCCGGCAGCAGGGCGTCGACATCGCTGATCAACAGCACACCGCCGCCATCGCGGACCATGGTCACCGCCGAGGCCACCGTCTTGAGCCGGTCTTCAGCGGCCAGCGCGCCGACCTCCGGGCCGTCGAGCTCCACCAGCCTGCGGCCGGCGCACACCGCGCGGGCCAGGGTCGTCTTGCCAACACCGGCCGGACCCGACACCAGCACACCCAAATTAGTCCCGGCGCCAAGGGTTTTCAGTAGGTGAGGTTCATCGAGGGCCAGCTTGAGCCATTCGGTGAGCTTGCCGGCCTGCACCTGTGAGCCCTTGAGGTCGTCGGCATGGATCGCCGGGTTCGCGGCGGCGACCCGTCCCCGGGTGGGTGTCGCCGCCCCCGCGCTCAAGGGAACTCCAGCGCCCCAGGTGACCAGTGAGTTCGGCTGCACGCTGACCGGTCCTTCGGGGTCGACGCCGGTGACGGTCAGCAGCTCCGACGTCCAGCTGATCCCGACGGCGGACGCCAGCGCCCGACTGGCGGCCGACGTCGATGTGCCCGGGCCAAGATCGCGGGGCAGCAGCGACACCGCGTCGCCGACCGTCATCACCTTGCCCAGCAAGGCCTGTCGCAGGTTGACCGGCGTAATCGATTGGCTGGCCAGCGACGAGCCGGACAGCTTCACCGACCGCGCGCCGTAGACGGTGACCGCGCTGACGATCACCGCGGTCCCCTCGCGCAGCCCGGCGTTGGACAGCGTGACGTCGTCAAGCAATACGATGCTCACCGGGCTGTCCTGGTCGGCGAGGCCGGCCACCGCCGCCGTGGTCCGCGATCCGGTCAGCGATACCGCATCCCATTCCCGGATGCCAAGAGCAGCAACGGCATTCGGGTGCAACCGGATGACGCCGCGGCGAGAGTCAACGGCCGAGTTGTTCAGCCGCGCGGTGAGTGTGAGCTGACGGCTCGCGCGGTCGGGGTTCACGGCAGCCGCCTGCCCGGCTTGCGCAGCCCCAGCCGCGCCATCGAACGGCGGCTCGGGTGCGCCTGACGGATCGCGCGCCGCGTAGCGCGCCGTTGCTTGGGTTCGTCGTCCCACGCCTCGGGGTGTGCGGCCAGCCAGCGCTGGTTGTGCACCGCAAACGGGACGTGGCACAGGTAGGCGATGATGATCACCCAGATCAAGATGTAGGGGGCCACCACCGCCGCGGCCGCGCCGATCGTCAGCACGGCCAGCAGCGGGATCGCCCAGTTCGGCGGCACCGCCACCGCGTGCATCTTTTTCATCGGAATCTTGCTGACCATCAGGATCGACGTCCCCGTCACCCAGATGCACAGGAAGGCGGTCGACGTCCACCAGCCCGCACCGAACTGCAGTTTGAGCCCGATAAGACCGATCATCGAAACCGCGCCCGCCGGCGCCGGCATCCCGACGAAGAACTCGTGCGCGTAGGAGGGCTGGGTGCCGTCGTCGGCCAGCGCGTTGTACCTCGCCAGCCGCAACACAACGCACACCGCGTACAGCAAGACCGCCACCCAACCGGCCGGCGACGCCGACAGCAGCGTCACGTAGAGCACGATCGCCGGGGTCACACCGAAGTTCACCGCGTCGGCCAGCGAATCGATCTCCGCGCCCATCGGTGACTGGGCGTCCAGGATGCGTGCCACCCGACCATCCAGGCCGTCCAGGATGGCGGCCGCGGCGATCAATGCCATCGCGGCCTTGGGTTGGTGCTCGAGGGCGAACTTGATCGAAGTCAACCCCGCGCAGATGGACAGCACCGTCATCGCGCTGGGCAGGATCTGCAGGTTTACCGGCCGTCTCGCCCGGGGCCTGGAGATCACGGCAGTTCCGCCAGTACGGTCTCGCCGGCGACCGCGCGCTGCCCCACTTTGACGAGCGGCTCGGTCCCCGGGGGCAGGTAGGTGTCCAGCCGGGAGCCGAACCGGATCAGGCCGTAGGTGTCGCCGATCGATAGCTTGTCGCCGACGTGTGCGTCGCACACAATGCGGCGGGCCAGCAGGCCGGCGATCTGCACGACGATGACCTCAGCGCCGCTGGCGGTGCGGATGCGCAGACTGGTGCGCTCGTTGTCGGTGCTCGCCGAAGCCAGATCGGCCGACCCGAAGCGGCCCGGCCGGTGCTGCATGGCGATCACCTCACCACTGACTGGCGCGCGCTGTACGTGGGCGTCCAATACCGACAGGAAGATACTGACCCGCGTCAGCGGCATCTCACCCATGCTGAGTTCGGCGGGCGGGGCCGCGGAGTCGATCACGCAGATCACGCCGTCGGCGGGCGCGACGATGGCGCCGGGCCGTGTCGGTGCTACCCGCGGCGGATGACGGAAGAACCCCGCGCAGGCACCCGCTGCCAGCAAACCCGCGCGGCGCAGCCACCGGTGGTTGCGTCCGGCGAGGGCCACCGCCAGACCGGCGGCAATGAGCGGCCGCCCGGCGGGGTGCACCGGCGGAATGGTGGAGCGCACCAACTCCAGTACGTGTTGCGGGCCGAAGGTCGGGGCTTCGAAGGAAGGGCCTTCCGGAGAAGAAGGGCTGCGGGGGCGTCGTGCCACGCGGTCATCCTACGGAGCCTCGGCGAACGGCGCCCCTGTCGATCCGAGTCAGTTGCGCGGGTTAGCTCAGATCCCAGACTTGCAGTTGGGTTCCGGCGGACACTTCCACCACGTTCTCGGGGATGTCCAACAGCCCGTTCGACGATGCCAGCCACCGCAAATGGTGTGACGCCGGCGGGCCGTAACTGGTGACGCTGCCGGTGTCGGCGTCGAGTATCGCGCGCCGGAATTGGCGTTTGCCGCGCGGCGAGGTCAGCGACTCGGCGAGGATCGCGGGTCGGTGCGGGCGCTCCGGATCCGGTAGGCCCATGGCCGCCCGCAGCGCGGGACGAATGAACACCTCGAAGGACACCAGCGCGCTGACCGGGTTGCCGGGCAGGGTGACGATCGTGGTGCCGGCGACGCGCCCAATGCCCTGCGGCATTCCCGGTTGCATTGCCACTTTGACGAATTCCACTCCCTGGTCGCCGTCGCGGCCGAACGCGTCTTTGACGACTTCGTAGGCGCCGGCGCTCACTCCGCCGCTGGTGATGATCAGGTCAGAGTCGGCCGCGTATCGGTCGAGGATCGAGCTGAATTGGGCGACATCGTCTTCGGCGGTCGCGACGGCGATCACGTCTGCGCCCGCCTCGCGGACGGCGCCGGCCAGCATGATCGAGTTGGACTCGTAGATCTGCCCCGGCTGTAGCGCGGTGCCGGGCGTCACCAGCTCCGACCCGGTGGATATCACCAGCACCCGCTGGCGCGGAATCACCGTCAGCTCCGCCATTCCCAGGGCCGCGGCCAGGCCGAGCACGGCGGGTGTCACGACCTGACCGTTGCGGAGCACGGTGGTGCCGGGCGCGACGTCTTCGCCGGCTCGCCGGATGTGCTTGCCGGGGTCACGGGGCTGCCGGATCGCCACCGTGTCCACACCGCCGTCGGTGTCTTCGACCGGCACGATGGCCGTCGCGCCGGCCGGTAGCGGCGCGCCGGTCATGATCCGATGCGCGGTTTTCGGTTGCAGCGTCAAGTGGTCGGTGCGCCCGGCGGGAATGTCCTCGGCGACGGGCAAGACCACCGGGCGGTTGGGGGTGGCGCCCGACGTGTCCTCGGCGCGCACCGCGTATCCGTCCATCGCGGAGTTGTCGAAGACCGGCAGCGGCAGTTGCGCGACCACGTCCTCGGCCAAGACCAGCCCCTGAGCCTCGGTCAACGCGACCGTGACCGCCGGGCGGGCATGAATCATCCCCGATACAACACGCTGATGTTCGTCGACTGACCGCACTCGGCCATTATCGGCCCTTCAAATCGGGAAGCCGACGCCGGTGAGTTCTTCCGAGACGGTCCAGAGCCGGCGTTGCAGATCTTCGTCGTGGGACTGCGCACTGGATTTGACGATCTTGGGGTGGCCGCGCTGTTCGGCGAAACCCTCGGGGCCGTAGTACTGGCCGCCCTTGACGGACGGATCGGTGGCGGCCCGCAACGTCGGCAGCGCGCCCATCGCCGGGCTCTGGAAAAGCACCGGCCCGACGATGGCGCGCACGGGCTTGAAAATCCCCGGCAGGTAGCGGGCCAGCTCGGTGTTGGTGCCACCGGGATGCGCAGCGGCGGCGATGGTCTTCGCTTCGGACCGCGCCGCCAGCCGGCGCTGCAGCTCGTAGGTGAACAGCAGGTTGGCCAGCTTGGATTGCCCGTAGGCGCCGACCCGCTCGTAACTGCGCTCCCACTGCAGATCGTCGAAGTGGATCGAGGCCCGCAGCCGGTGGCCGAGGCTGCTGACCGTCACCACCCGCGAACCGCGCACTGGCAGCAGGTGATCGAGCACCAGGCCGGTCAGCGCGAAATGGCCGAGATGGTTGGTGCCGAACTGCATTTCGAAACCGTCGGCGGTGACCTGCTTGGGTGTCCACATCACCCCGGCGTTGTTGATCAGCAAGTCGATGCGTGGGTAGGCCGTCCGCAATGCGTCGGCGGCCGAGCGCACCGAGTCGAGCGAGCTCAGGTCGAGTGCCTGCAGGGTGACGTCGGCGCGCGGGCTGGCGGCGATAATGCGCGACAGGGCGGCGTTGCCCTTTTCGAGGTCGCGTACCGCGAGCACGACGTGCGCTCCGCGGTAGGCCAGTACGGCAGCCGTCTGGTATCCGATGCCGGTGTTGGCGCCCGTGACGATGGCGACGCGGCCGCTCTGATCCGGCACATCGGCCTCCGACCATTTGCGGTTCTTGGTGTCGTTGGAAGCCATGGCCCAAAACATACTCACGGTCCCCAATCCGCGCTGCCCGACGTAGAGTCGAGAACGTGATTACCGGGTTGGCCCACACCGGCGTGTGCGTGGCCGATTGCGAGGCCGCGGTGGCGTTCTACCGAGATGTATTGGGCCTGCGTGTGCTTTCGCCGCCGTATGTGATGGCCGGTAATGCCATTCGCGACGACATGGGCGAGTTGGTGTCCGACCCCACGATGAAAGCGGCGATCGTCGGGTTCAACGACGACAGCGACCGCGTCCTCGAAGTGATCGAATACCTCGGCGTCGACGGCGGCGATCAGCGGACCGCCGCGGCCCTGACCGACCACGGACTCTCCCACGTGGGGCT
>DASZLQ010000024.1:0-15061 GCA_035552295.1 Mycobacterium sp.
TTTCACCGATGCCTGGGGTGTGGATGTGGCGGTCTCCACTCCGCGCATGCTGGCGTCGTTGATCGAGGAGGCCGTCGCCGTCGGCGATCTGGTGCGGCTGATGGAGTTCCGCAGGGGTCAGGCCAACCTGGTCGAGATCACCCTGCCCGACGACACACCGTGGGGCGGCAAGCCGGTGCGCAGGTTGCAGCTGCCCCGGGATGCCGCGCTGGTGACGATTCTGCGTGGGCCGCGAGTCATCGTGCCGGAGGCCGACGAGCCGCTGGAAGGCGGCGACGAACTGCTCTTCGTCGCGGTCACCGAGGCTGAGGAAGATCTGCGCAAGCTGCTGCTGCCCGCCGCCCCGCCCGTCGACTAGTCGAGGCCGGTATCGGCCTCGACGTGAACGGCAGCGTCACCCGCTCCGGATATGGCTCGCTGAGCGGCCTTGATCGCCGCGTACGTCATCAGTCCGGCCAGCAGGGTCAGCGGCCAACCCATCCCGATCCGCGCCACGCCCAGCCAACCGGTCCGACCGGCGTCGTAGAGCTGCTGCTGAACGACGTACCGTGCGCCGAATACCAGCATCCAGCCGAGCGTGGCGATGTCGAACGCGTACACGGCCCGTGCAACGCCGCGCCAGCCGCGATCACGTCCGCTGGCCCAGGTCCATACGTAGCCGACCAGCGGACGGCGGATCAGGACCGATAGCGCGAAGACCACCGCCCAGAACAGCGACCCCCAAATGCCCAGCAGGAAGTAGCCTTTGGACTCCCCCATCAGGTAGGCGATGAGCGCGCAGAAAGCGACGCCGAAGAACCCGGAGAACGCCGGATTCGGGGATTCGCGCCGGATCACCCGCCACAGCAGGACCAGCGTGGCCACGCCCAGCGCAGACCCGACCGCGGGCAACAAGCCGAAGAAGGAGGAAGCCGTCACGAAAATCACTACCGGCAGCGACGAGTAGATGACGCCGCTCACCCCGCCCGCCTGCGCCAGCAGACGGTCCAGGTTGGCGCGATTACCGGTCTCGCCGGGCGTGCTCACCGCTGAATTTCGTAATGCGGGTTGTAGATAGCCTTGGTGCCGTTCTCCAGCTTGCCCAGCCGCCCGCGCACCCGCAGCGTGCGGCCCGAGTCGATGCCGGGTATGCGGCGTTGGCCCAACCACACCAGCGTGACGGTGTCGGTGCCGTCGAACAATTCCGCGCGGACCCCGCCCGCGCAGGCCTTACCGTTGCATTCGACGCTGCGCAACGTGCCCACCATCGTGACTTCCTGGCCACGCTCGCAATCGACCGCGCGCTGCGCGCCGGTGCTTGCGACTTCGTCGGACAACTCCTCGGAGTCGAGTTGTTCCGGGTCTTCCGTCAATCGACGGGTGAGCCGGCGCAGATACCCTTGGGCCCCCATGGCCACTCCTGACAATGCTGTAAAAAGCTTCGGCGCTTCCTCTATGCCAACGGACACCGTAGACCTCTTGGTTCCCCGGCGCCAACCGGATCAAACCGGATTTTGGAGCGCCCGCCGGCGCCGGGCACTATCGAGGGGTGGCTGTCGATCTGCGCGGTGTCACGACCGTGTTGTTGCCCGGCACCGGATCCGACGACGACTACGTCTACCGGGCGTTTTCCGGGCCTTTGCGGGAGGTCGGCGCGTTGCTGGTGACCCCGGCACCGCAGCCCGATCGATTGATCGACGGCTACCTGTCCGCTTTGGACGACGCCGCCCGCGACGGTCCGATCGGCGTCGGCGGTGTCTCGATCGGTGCCGCGGTGGCGGCCGCCTGGGCACTCGCGCATCCCGATCGCACGGTCGCCGTCCTGGCCGCGCTGCCGGCCTGGGCCGGTGCCCCGGGAGCAGCCCCGGCGGCTCTCGCGGCGCGGCATTCGGCGTCCCAGCTGCGAACCGACGGTTTGGCGGCGACGACCACGCAGATGCGGGCCTCCAGTCCACCGTGGCTGGCCGAGGAGCTGGCCAGGTCGTGGCGGGCTCAGTGGCCGCAACTGCCCGACGCGATGGAAGAGGCCGCGGCCTACGTCGCGCCCAGCCGCGCCGAGCTGACCCGGCTGGCCGCGCCGCTGGGGGTAGCCGCCGCGGTCGATGATCCCATTCATCCGCTGCAGGTCGGTGTCGACTGGGTCAGCGCCGCGCCGCAGGCGGCGCTACGGACCGTGACTCTGGATCAGATCGGCAAGGACGCCGCCGCGCTGGGTGCGGCCTGCCTGGCCGCGCTCGCCGAAGCCTAGACGTTTGGCGGCCCGCAACCCTAGCCGCCGGTCGTGGTGCGCAACTGCTGCATGGCCGAGCCCTCGGCGCTGCGGCGCGCAGCGGGCTCGTCGGGCGGCTGTTGGGCCCCCTCCTGTTGCGCGGCCGCGGCCGCGCGGAGCTGCTCGACCATCGGCTCGGGCAGCTGCACCGCCAGCGGCGTCCGAACCGGCAGCGGCGTGTCACCGCGGCGAACCACGGTGTCCGCCAACGCTGTACGCGCCTCCTGCTCCAACGCTTCGATGGTCTCGTGCGGCCCGTTGATGACGCAGCGGATCATCCAGCGGTAACCGTCGACCCCGATGAAGCGCACCACACCAGAAGCGATGCCGACCACTTCCCGGCCCCACGGGCCATCCTTGACGCTGACTTGGGCCGAGTCCTTGCGCAGCGAGTCGGCAAGCTCGCTGGCCACCTCACGCCACAGACCGCCCGTCTTGGGCGCCGCGTAGGCGGCGATAGTGAAACGACCGTTGGGTGTGACGACCCACACCGCGCTCGGGACACCGGTCTCGGTCAACTCGACCTGTAGCTGACCGCCGTCCGGCATCGGGATGAGCACAGAGCCCAGGTCGAGTCGGGCCAACTCAGCGACCGCGGGGTCGTCGAAGTCGTCGATGTCGAACGGGCCCTCCAGCTCTTCTAGATCTCCTGGGTCGTCTTGCTCAGCGGCAGCCGCGGCCTCGACGTCGTCGTCGGGCGGCGCGGCCGAAGTGTCTTCGCTGTCGTCTTTGCCAGAGCGTCTACCGATTGCCATCACAAACTCGCATGTCCGCCGGAGGAACCGTGACCACCGTCGCCACGGGTTGTTTCGGCCAGGCCGGCCTCGTCGAACGACGAGACCTCCACCAACTCGACTAACTCGACCCGCTGCACCAGCAACTGGGCGATGCGGTCGCCGCGATGCACCACGATGGGCTCACCCGGGTCGAGGTTGATCAACGCAACCTTGATCTCGCCGCGATAGCCCGCGTCGATGGTGCCCGGGCTGTTGACGATCGAAAGCCCCACCCGCGCAGCCAATCCCGAGCGCGGGTGAACCAAGCCGACCATCCCGTGCGGGATGGCGACCGCGACACCCGTCCGCACCAGGGCGCGTTGCCGGGGTTCCAGCTTGACGTCTTCTGCGCTGTAGAGATCAACCCCCGCGTCGCCGTCGTGAGCGCGGCTGGGCAGCGGGAGTTCGGGATCGAGACGGACAACAGCCAGACTGGTCGACACGGGGCCACAGATTACCCTTGACCGCGTGTCCGGTACGCGCGTCGCGCCGCATAACGTGCGGTATCGCGAACGGCTGTGGGTTCCATGGTCGTGGTGGCCACTGGGTTTCGGGCTGGCCGGGCTCATCGCATTCGAAGTCAACCTCGGTGTTCGCTCCTTGCCCGCGTGGCTCCCGTTTGTCGCTCTGTTCGCGGTGGCGGCCGCCGCGCTGCTGTGGATGGGCCGCGTCGAGATAAAAGTCACCGCCGGCTCGGAAGTCGGGGCCGGAGTCGAACTGTGGGCGGGCGAAGCGCATCTGCCGGTCACCGTCATCACCCGGTCCGCGAACATAGCGCGCTCGGCGAAATCTGCGGCGCTGGGCCGCCAGCTCGACCCGGCGGCTTTCGTGCTGCACCGCGCATGGGTTGGCCCGATGATTCTCCTGGTCCTCGACGATCCAGACGACCCGACGCCGTACTGGCTGGTGAGTTGCCGTCACCCGGAGCGGGTGTTGTCGGCATTGCGCAGCTGACCTACGCCGCGCAGTCGGTGCAGATCATCACGCCGTTCTTCTCGCTGGCGAGCCGGCTGCGGTGGTGCACCAAAAAGCATCTCGAGCAGGTGAACTCGTCGGCCTGCTTCGGAATTACGCGAACCGACAGCTCTTCACCGGAGAGGTCGGCGCCAGGCAGTTCGAAGGACTCGGCGGATTCGGATTCGTCCACGTCGACAACGGCCGACGACGCTTCGTTCCGTCGTGCTTTGAGCTCCTCCAGCGAGTCCTCCGAGACGTCGTCCGTCTCGGTGCGCCGTGGAGCGTCATAGTCGGTAGGCATCGTCCTATCCCCTCACATGCCTGCGTTACCTCAAGCAACGCTTTGTACCAGCGTCGAACGCATCCACCAAATGATTCGTGCCCAGATCACCGCCCATTGAGTTGTGATTTACGTCACAACCGTGAATTGACCCTTATGTTCGGCTTTAAACAGTGCGTTTAGTGTGCGACTACAGTGCACCTGTGGTCGCACAAATCACCGAGGGTACCGCTTTTGACAAGCACGGTCGGCCCTTTCGGCGACGCAATCCCCGGCCGGCCACTGTGGTGCTGGTTTTCCTGGTGTTGGTGATGGGCGTGGCGTGGACCGTTGCGCTGACGCGCCCGGCCAAGGTTCATGAGGTCGCGGTGTGCAACCCACCTCCCCAGAAGGAGGGGTCGACAGCCCCGCAACTCGGTGAGCAGATGTCGCGGTCCGCAATGGCGGACGTCACACCCGCCAAACCCATCGACGCCAAGGTCCGCGTGCTGAACGCCAGCGGCCGGGGCGGGCAGGCCGCCGACGTGGCCGGGGCGATGAAAGATCTGGGCTTCGCTGCGCCGACCGCCGCTAACGACCCGATTTACGCGGGCGGCCGGCTGAACTGCCAGGGCCAGATCCGGTTCGGGACGGCCGGGCAAGCCTCCGCGGCAGCGGTGTGGCTGGTGGCGCCGTGCACCGAACTATTCAACGACAACCGCGCCGACGACACCGTCGACCTCGCTGTCGGCACAGACTTCTCTGGGCTGGCGCACAACGACGACATCGACGCCGTGCTCGCCAGCCTGCGCCCCGGCGCCGCCGAGCCGTCAGATCCAGCGCTGCTGCAAAAGATCCACGCCAGCAGCTGCTGAATTGCCCGCGGAATCAGCCCGGGATCGGCTCTAGGCCGTTGAACCGCTTGAGGGCGGCCAGTAGCTCGTCGGCAATTCCAGGCGCGGCCGCCACCACCAATCCGGCGCCGCCCACCGGTCCGACCGGCGCCGGCAACACCACACGGGCCCCCGCTTCGGCCGCGATCAACGCGCCCGCGGCGGAATCCCACACCTGCAGCCCGTGCTCGTAGAACGCGTCCAACCGTCCCGCCGCGACCATGCACAAATCCAGTGCCGCGGAACCGATACGGCGCACGTCGCGGACCACCGGCAGTATCCGCGCCAACAGCGCCGCCTGGGTGGCGCGGCGCCGCCTCGAATACCCGAAACCGGTGCCCAGCAACGCCATCGACAAATCGTCGACACTGCTGCACCGCAATGAGTGCGTCCCCTGCTCGTCGGTGACATGGGCGCCGAGGCCGCTCGCTGCCGAATACACCCGGCCGGCGACGACGTCTGCGACCGCGCCTGCCACCGACGCACCGCCAACCTGCGCCGCGACCGACACCGCATAGGCCGGGATGCCGTAGACGAAATTCACCGTCCCGTCGATGGGGTCCAGCACCCAGGTGACCGCGCCGTCGGATGCGGCCCCCAAATCGGTGGCATCGGTGGGCCCGCCGCCCTCCTCACCGAGAATCGGCTCCCCAGGCCGTAATTGAGCCAACCGGGCGCGCAACAGCCGTTCGGTCTCGGTGTCGACCACTGTTACCGGATCGGTCGGGGTGCTCTTCGACCGCACCGCGCCACTGCCGGCGCCGCCCGCCGCAGCGCCGAACACCTCGGCGCGGCGAGAACGCACGAACTCAGCGGCCTCGGCGGCCAGGGTCTCGGCAACTGAACGCAGCGGCGCGGGGTCGTCGTCATACCGCCTCACGCGTCTATCGCATCACAGTCGCCGCGGCTGCGCAGACGCGCCAAGCGGCACCGTCGCAGGGCTGTCGCAGGGCTAAGGTGAGCTCACAGCGCAAGTCTCGCCGAGGAGATTCGATGACCAGCACCGACTCGACCACGGACACGCCCAGCACCGACGCGGCCGCCGGCATGCCGCAACGGCGTGGATTCGGCATCGACGTCGGCGGCAGCGGAATCAAGGGCGGAATCGTCGACATGGACAACGGACAGCTGATCGGCGACCGGGTCAAGCTGTTGACCCCGCAACCGGCCACACCCCAAGCCGTTGCCAAGACCATCGCGGCGGTCGTCAACGAGTTCGGCTGGACCGGTCCACTCGGGGTGACCTACCCCGGTGTCGTCACCCACGGCATCGTCCATACGGCGGCCAACGTGGACAAGTCGTGGATCGGGACCAACGCTCGCGACATCATCGGCGCCGAACTGAACGGCCAGGAGGTCACGGTTCTCAACGACGCCGACGCCGCGGGGCTAGCCGAGCAGCACTACGGGGCGGGCAAAGACCAACCTGGCTTGGTTGTCCTGCTGACGTTCGGAACCGGAATCGGATCAGCGGTCATCCACAACGGGACCCTGATACCAAACACCGAGTTCGGACACCTCGAGGTCGGCGGTAAGGAGGCCGAGCAACGAGCGGCGTCGTCGGTCAAGGAGAACAACGACTGGAGCTACGAGAAGTGGGCCAAACAGGTGACCAGGGTGCTGGTCGCCATCGAGAACGCGATGTGGCCCGACCTGTTCATCGCGGGCGGCGGCATCAGCCGCAAGGCTGACAAATGGCTGCCGTTGCTGGGAAACCGCACCCCGGTCGTGGCCGCGGCCCTGCTCAACACCGCCGGCATCGTCGGCGCGGCGATGGCCTCTACCTCGGATGTGACGCACTGAATTTTGCCCGGTGGGGCGGTACGAGCGCGCACTGTCGTTACAATGGTCCTCGGCGACCGCCCGACTGATAGCGTGCGACTACTCACGCTGACATCAACGCCGACATTCGACATAGCAGACACTTTCGGTTCACCATGCCCAGACGCACCGGAAGTGAGTCCAACCGAAGGGGTGTACGTGGCAGCGACCAAGACCAGCCCGGCAACTGAAGCGCCGGCGAAACGCACCGCCACGAAGTCCCCCGCTAAGCGCTCGGCGGCAAAGGCCGCCAATGGCTCCGCGCCGGCAAAGCGGGCCACCAAGACAGCATCGCGGACCACCAAGTCCACGACGGCCACCGAGGCCACCGCGGCTTCCGGCGCCACGAAGAAGACCCGCGCATCGGCCAAGAGCGCGCCGGCAAAGGCGCCGTCGGCCCGCGGGACAAAGGCGGCCTCCAAAAAAGCCGCTCCGGAGGATCCCGAAGCCAACGTGGAGGCCCTCGACTCCGACACCGCCGAAGACTTCGACGCCGAACCCGACCTCAGTGAGCCCGGCGAGGAGATCGACATCGACGCTGCCGACCTCAACCTCGACGACCTGGAGGAAGACGTCGCGCCCGACGCCGAGGGCACCGGCGTGGAGCCAGCCGCCGCCGCGGACGGCGACGCCGTCCCGGCCAAAGCGGCCGGCGCGGCACCCGCCGATGAGGAGGAGGAGATCGCCGAGCCCACCGAAAAGGACAAGGCCTCCGGTGATTTCGTCTGGGACGAAGATGAGTCCGAGGCATTGCGCCAGGCCCGCAAGGACGCCGAACTCACCGCCTCCGCGGACTCGGTTCGCGCTTACCTCAAGCAGATCGGCAAGGTGGCACTGCTCAATGCGGAGGAAGAGGTCGAGTTGGCCAAGCGGATCGAGGCCGGCCTCTACGGCACCCAGCTGATGACGGAGCTGGCCGAGCGCGGCGACAAGCTGCCCGCTGCCCAGCGCCGCGACATGATGTGGATCTGCCGCGACGGCGACCGCGCGAAGAACCATCTGCTGGAAGCCAACCTGCGGCTGGTGGTTTCGCTGGCCAAGCGTTACACGGGCCGCGGAATGGCGTTCCTCGACCTGATCCAGGAAGGGAACCTCGGCCTGATCCGTGCCGTCGAGAAGTTCGACTACACCAAGGGCTACAAGTTCTCCACCTACGCGACGTGGTGGATCCGGCAGGCCATCACCCGCGCCATGGCCGACCAGGCCCGCACCATCCGCATCCCGGTGCACATGGTCGAGGTGATCAACAAGCTGGGCCGCATTCAGCGCGAGCTGCTGCAGGATCTGGGCCGCGAGCCCACGCCTGAGGAGCTGGCCAAGGAAATGGACATCACCCCCGAAAAGGTGTTGGAAATCCAGCAATACGCGCGCGAGCCGATTTCGCTGGACCAGACCATCGGCGATGAGGGCGACAGCCAGCTTGGCGATTTCATCGAAGACAGTGAAGCGGTCGTGGCCGTCGACGCGGTGTCGTTCACGTTGCTGCAAGACCAGCTGCAGTCGGTGCTGGAGACGCTGTCGGAACGCGAAGCCGGCGTCGTACGGCTACGTTTCGGGCTCACCGACGGCCAGCCTCGGACCCTCGACGAGATCGGGCAGGTGTACGGCGTGACCCGGGAGCGCATCCGCCAGATCGAGTCCAAGACGATGTCAAAGTTGCGCCACCCCAGCCGTTCCCAGGTGTTGCGCGACTACCTCGACTGAGCTGTAGCGCTCAACCGATTCGCTCCAACGCCCCACTCGGGTCGTAATAGAGCTCCTGGCGGGCGATCAAGCCGTCGCGGTAGTGGTAGATCACCACATACGTCGAGCGCAGGCGTTGCTCACTGGAAGTCCAGTCGAACAGCACGCGCACGAATGCGACTTCCGCACCGGACGCGATGGCATGCTCGGTCGCCTCGTAGCGGATGGCCGAGCAGCCACGGATGGTGAGTGCGATGAACTCGAGCGTGCGCTCGATGCCGTCGATCCGGGCCGGCCAATCGAAGAGACGTACCGTCGGGCTCACGTACACCACGTCGGGCTGATAGAGCTCCCGCGCGATCGCCGGATCGCCGGCGGCGAATGCGCGCGCAAAGCACGCCTCCTGCGCGATCAGCGCGTCCTCGGAGATACCGCGCGTGGTCATCGACCGCTCCCTCTGCCTGCGTCTACTCAGAGTACAGCGAAATCACCTGCTGGCCACCATGTTTCGTGAGCACAGCGTCGCGGATTACTTCCCGGCTACTGTGACCGCATGTCAGCCAGTCGCAAAGCCGTCTCGTCCGGATCCGAATTCGAATCGGTGGTCGGCTATTCGCGCGCCGTGCGCGTCGGCCCGCACGTGGCAGTGGCCGGGACAACCGGCGCCGGACCGACGGGTGATATCGCCGCCCAGACCCGAGACGCTTTGCGCCGCATCGAGATCGCGCTCCAACAAACCGGCGCCGCGCTCACCGACGTGATCCGCACCCGCATCTACGTCACCGATATTGCGCGCTGGCGCGAGGTTGCAGCGGTGCACGCGGACGTCTTCGGTGATGTGCGTCCCGCGGCCACGATGGTCGAAGTCGCGGCGCTGATCGCACCCGACCTGCTGGTAGAGGTCGAAGCCGACGCCTACGTTGACTCCCCAGCCGAGTCCTGAGGTCCTGCGATCGGCGGGAACGTGCCATCCGGCGCCGGCGTATAGGCCGTGACCCTTATCACAGCCCGCACCGGGAGCGGACCGTACAGATGCGGGAACAACATCGACTCCGGATCCGTCGCGACGCCCGGCTCCCAGCGCACCGGTGAGTCCAGCAGGGCCGGGTCGATATGCAGCAGAACCAGGTCATCACGACCGCGGTAGAGCCGGTTAGCCGGCAGATGTACCTGGTCGGGCGTCGAGAGGTGGATGAACCGGTCTTTGACGTCCGAGACGTCCGAGACGTCCGAGCCGGACGCGCCGGGCTGAATATCGCCGTGAATGCGGGCACGAGCCCACTCTTCGACGCAGCACAAGTGCACCAAGACGCCGGGAGCGAAGGTCACGTTCGGTCACCTTAAAGCGCGTGCCTGACGGAGGTGGGACCGCCGTGAGAAACGACACACCCGATAACGATCAGGGAACAACGCGAAAACCGCATACGTCTGAGACAGTGAACGTACGAGACAACGGGAGAAGCCATGAATGCAACTTTGACCAGTCCCGAGTTGACCAGAGCAGACCGCTGCGACCGCTGCGGTGCCGCCGCTCGGGTACGTGCCAAGCTGCCTTCGGGAGCTGAGCTTCTCTTCTGCCAGCACCACGCCAACGAGCACGAGGCGAAACTGGCCGAGCTGTCCGCCGTGCTGGAGGCCAGCGCAAGCTAGGTCTTCACCAACTCACCCAACGGCAATGTGGGGTGTGGAAGCAATTATCGGTAATGCTGGACCCCTATGAGCCAGCAGGCCGCAAAGCCGACCCGCCACCACATCTGGCGAATCAGTCTGAGGACCCTATCCAAGAGCTGGGACGACTCGATCTTTTCCGAGTCGGCGCAGGCCGGCTTTTGGTCGGCGCTGTCGCTGCCGCCGCTATTGCTGGGAGTGCTGGGCAGCCTGGCGTACGTGGCGCCCCTATTCGGGCGGGACACCTTGGCTGCGATCGAAAAAAGCATCATCTCGACCACCCATAGCCTTTTCTCTCCCAGTGTCGTCAACGAGATCATCGAGCCCACCATTCGCGACGTCACCGCCAACGCCAGAGGCGAGGTGGTATCGCTGGGTTTTGTGATCTCGCTGTGGGCTGGATCGTCGGCAATTTCGTCATACGTCGATGCCGTGGTGGAGGCCCATGACCAGACTCCGCTGCGGCATCCGGTGCGGCAGCGATTCTTCGCGTTATTTCTCTACGTGGTGATGCTGGTGTTCGTGGTGGTTGCCGCGCCGGTGATGGTGGTGGGCCCGCGCAAGGTGAGCGAGCACATCCCGTACAGCTTGGCGAACATACTGCGCTACGGCTATTACCCCGCGCTGATTCTTGGCCTGGTGATCGGGGTCATGCTCCTGTATCGGGTATCGCTGCCGGTACCGCTACCGACGCACCGGTTGGTGTTCGGCGCCGTGCTGGCGACGGCGTTCTTCGTGATCGCGACGCTGGGTTTGCGGATTTACCTGAGGTGGATCACCAGCACCGGCTACACCTACGGCGCGCTCTCCACACCCATCGCGTTTTTGTTGTTCGCGTTCTTCGGCGGGTTCGCGATCATGCTCGGCGCCGAACTCAACGCGGCCATCCAGGAGGAATTCCCCGCACCCCGGACCCACGCCCACCGGCTGCGCAAATGGTTGTTCACGCGTTCGCCCGCCTTGAAGCGGACGGTGGAGACCCTCACCAGCCCGATAGCGAACCCGGCAACGCAGCAACGCGACGTCGCGCCGGCGGAACCGCCCCGCTGATCAGCCCTTCTTCATCCGGTCGTAGATCTGCTTGCAGTCCGGGCAGACCGGTGAGCCCGGCTTGGCCGCCTTGGTGACGGGAAACACCTCCCCGCACAACGCCACGACGTGGTTGCCCATCACCGCGCTCTCGGCGATCTTGTCCTTCTTGACGTAGTGGAAGTACTTCGGGATGTCGCTGCCG
This sequence comes from Mycobacterium sp., assembly GCA_035552295.1. Classification (GTDB taxonomy): domain Bacteria; phylum Actinomycetota; class Actinomycetes; order Mycobacteriales; family Mycobacteriaceae; genus Mycobacterium. The sequence goes on from DASZLQ010000024.1 coordinate 11,540, forward strand.
GTCCCGTCGTCGACGCGTTCGTCGGTCTCGGTGCGTTCGATCGTTTGGGTCTGCATACCTGACATTGTGCACTGCTTGGCCGGCCCCGAAACCGGTCGAGCCGGAATCGGTCGATTGTGGGACAGTGGAGAAATGAAGCACGGCTCCGATCCGGGGTTCGATGACTTTGACGGCGACAAAAGCCGCCCAGTGCTCATCACCGCCGCAGCGACCTCGTACGAGGAGCAGCACCGCGCGCGCGTCCGTAAATACCTGACCTTGATGGCTTTCCGGATCCCGGCGCTCATCCTGGCCGCGGTCGCCTACGGGGCGTGGCACAACGGGCTGATCTCCCTGGCGATCGTGGCGCTGTCAATCCCGCTGCCCTGGATGGCCGTGCTGATCGCCAACGATCGGCCACCGCGCAGCGCCGATGAGCCGCGCCGGTTCGACAATGCCCGCCAGCACACCCCCCTGTTCCCCCGGGCCGAACGCCGCGCGCTCGAGGCACCGCAGCACCCGCAGCCGGAGTGGCCGCCGGGCGCGCACGGCGGAATCGACCACGGTTAGCCGTCGTTTCTGCTGAAGGTGCCGCTGCCCGCGGACTTCTCAGGACATTCTCAGGTCTGCGGCACATTTGTGCACGTCAAGACGTGTGAGATGGGGAATCGCCGGGAACTCTCAGAGCTGATCTGTCGTTGAACTCCATGACAGAACACAGCCGAACGGGAGGTCGCTATGGCGAACGCCAGCACGAGCAGATTTGACGGCGATCTGGATGCTCAAAGCCCCGCAGCGGACCTGGTGCGCGTATATCTGAACGGAATCGGTAAGACGGCACTTCTGAATGCGGCCGGTGAAGTCGAACTCGCCAAGCGCATCGAAGCCGGGCTTTACGCCGAACACCTGCTCGGAACGCGTAAGCGCCTCGGGGAGAACCGCAAACGCGATCTGGAGGCCGTGGTTCGCGATGGTCAGGCGGCGCGCCGTCACCTGCTGGAAGCGAACCTGCGTCTGGTGGTGTCGTTGGCCAAGCGGTACACGGGCCGCGGCATGCCATTGCTCGACCTGATCCAGGAGGGCAACCTCGGACTGATCCGCGCGATGGAGAAGTTCGACTACACAAAGGGATTCAAGTTCTCGACCTACGCGACGTGGTGGATCCGTCAGGCCATCACCCGCGGCATGGCCGACCAGAGCCGCACCATTCGGCTGCCGGTTCATCTGGTGGAGCAGGTCAACAAGCTGGCGCGGATCAAGCGCGAGATGCACCAGAACCTGGGACGCGAGGCCACCGACGAGGAACTGGCCGCCGAGTCCGGCATCCCGGTCGAAAAGATCAACGACCTGCTCGAGCACAGTCGCGACCCGGTGAGCCTGGACATGCCGGTCGGCTCCGAGGAAGAAGCCCCGCTGGGTGACTTCATCGAGGACGCCGAAGCGATGTCGGCCGAGAACGCGGTGATCGCCGAGCTGCTGCACACCGACATCCGCAGCGTGCTGGCCACTCTGGACGAGCGTGAGCACCAGGTGATCCGGCTGCGTTTCGGCCTCGACGACGGCCAGCCGCGCACCCTGGACCAGATCGGCAAGCTGTTCGGTCTGTCCCGCGAGCGGGTCCGCCAAATCGAGCGGGACGTAATGTCGAAACTCCGCAACGGGGAGCGCGCCGACAGGCTACGGTCGTACGCGAGCTAACACCTCACTCAAGCTAGGTAGCAGACGGTATGCCCGCCGCGTCAGCGGCGGGCATACTGCTTGTCTGGGAGGCGTTACAACCATTCGCGCAGCTGGCCAAGTAGACTCAGCGTCGACGGAGGGTGCTGAATGAACGACCTGGTTGACACCACCGAGATGTACCTGCGGACCATCTACGACCTCGAAGAAGAGGGCGTGACGCCGCTGCGTGCCCGAATCGCCGAGCGCCTCGATCAGAGCGGGCCGACTGTCAGCCAAACCGTGTCGCGCATGGAGCGGGACGGTTTACTTCACGTGGCCGGCGACCGCCACCTCGAGCTCACCGACAAGGGCCGGACACTGGCCATTTCCGTGATGCGCAAGCACCGCCTCGCCGAACGGTTGCTGGTCGATGTCATCGGCCTGCCGTGGGAAGAGGTCCACGCCGAGGCGTGCCGCTGGGAGCACGTGATGAGCGAGGACGTCGAGCGGCGCCTGGTGAAGGTGCTCAACCACCCGACCACCTCGCCCTTCGGCAACCCGATCCCCGGGCTTCTGGACCTGGGCGTGGGCCCGGAGTCCTGGTCCGAGGACGGTCCCCTGGTCCGGCTGACCGAGTTGCCCGCGGGCGCGCCGGTGGCCGTGGTGGTGCGCCAGCTGACCGAGCACGTCCAAGGTGACATCGACCTGATCTCACGCCTGAAGGACGCCGGCGTCGTCCCGAACGCCCGCGTCACCGTCGAGACCAGCTCCGCCGGGGTGACCATCGTGATTCCTGGCCACGAGAACGTCACCCTGCCGCATGAAATGGCCCACGCGGTCAAGGTCGAAAAGGTCTGACCGGGGCTTGTCCTCGCCCACCTATCCCGCCCTGCGGCCGAACGGCCGTCGCGGTGGTAGCTGCACGCCGAATTGGTTGGCCAGCCGGTAGCCGGTCAGCGCCAGGTCCCGGATGTCCTCGGGCCGCAGACCCGATTGCAAAGCCGTGTCCAGCATGCCCGCCATTCGATGGTCGGGTTCACAGCGCAGCGCATCCTGTAGCGACACCCCCGCGAGCGGGCCGTCGCCGCGGGCATACGCGCTGAACGCGATCAGAACCAGCGCCTCGACCCGCCACGGCACGGGCAACGTGCGCGCCAGCAGCGCCCACAACGACTCGACCTCGCCGGCGCTCTCCCCCACCGCAAGGGCGTACAGGATGTCGCGCACCTGCGCGTCGCTCAGCGCACAGCCCAGCGTCGCCACCTCCGTGTCGGACAGCGATTCCCCGGCCGCAACCCGGTCGGCGGCGGCCATCGCCATCTCCACGTCGCCGCGGGTGCAGCGGACCGGATGCGCACGATGCGCGGCGCGGCGCCGGGCGGCCTGCTGCCTGACCGCACCGGCCAGGGCGGCGCTGCGCACCGGGTCGTCGGGCGCGATGACGGCCTGCAGGTCGGCGCGACGCGGATAGAGCCGCCTGCCTTCCAGCACCGCCGCGGCCGCCAGCGGGGAGGCCGCGGGATCGTCGACCAGACCGCTCGACCCGCAGCCCTCGACGCAATGCCAGCGGCCGCCGAGGGCCACCTGGTCGACCACGTGGGTGGCCCACAGCTCGATGTTGTGCTGCGACAAGGCTTCTGCGAGCGCCACCGACAGCTGCCGATATTCCTCATTGCAGCTTGGACAGTAGGCCCCGTCGGAGTCCACGATCACCGCGATCACGGCCTCGGGGGCCGCCGCGGCGGCGACCTCCGCCAGGGGCCCCACCCGATCGGCAAGCTCCTCGGATAGGTCGACGCGCATCACCGAACCGAGCTCCCCGTCGCCAAAAGACACTAATACCAATGAATGTTCGGGAACGAAGCCGAGAACGGCCGGCAGCGC
>DASZLQ010000025.1:0-3127 GCA_035552295.1 Mycobacterium sp.
GGCATCGACGGCGAGGAGATCTATCAGAAGCGGGTGCCCCAGCATCGCCCCGACTACCTGGAGACCTGCCGGGTGACATTCCCGTCGGGACGAACCGCCGACGCGTTGAAGGTGACCCACCCCGCGGCCATCGTCTGGGCCGCGCAGATGGGTACGGTCACGCTGCACCCATGGCAGGTGCGCTGCCCTGACACCGAGCACCCCGACGAGTTGCGCATCGATCTGGATCCGCAGCCCGGCGTCGCGTTCGAACAGGCGCGCACGGTGGCGGTCGACGTGTTGCGTCCCCTGCTCGACGAACTCCATCTGGTCGGATATCCCAAGACGTCCGGGGGTCGCGGGATCCACGTGTTCTTGCGGATCGCCACCGGTTGGGACTTCATTCAAGTGCGCCGGGCGGGCATCGCGCTGGCTCGTGAGGTCGAGCGTCGCGCACCGGAGGCGGTCACTATCTCGTGGTGGAAAGAGGAGCGCGGCGAGCGCATTTTCATCGACTTCAACCAGAACGCCCGAGACCGCACCATGGCGTCGGCTTATTCGGTGCGGCGCACGCCGATCGCAACCGTGTCGACGCCGCTGACGTGGGACGAGCTGGCCAGCGCCGAGCCCGACGACTACACTATGGCGACCGTGCCCGATCTGGTGAAGGGCCGCGACGACCCGTGGGCCGCAATGGATTCGGTTGCCCAGTCCATTGCGCCGTTGCTGGAGATGGTCGAGGCCGACGAGCGGCGCGGGCTTGGCGATATGCCGTATCCGCCGAACTATCCCAAGATGCCGGGTGAACCCAAGCGGGTTCAGCCGAGCCGGGATAGGGACAAACCCAGGCAAATTAGGCCCGAGTGAGGGTAACGGCCCACCGAGCTGATCGTTGCCCTGCCGGGGGCGCCGGGGTGACAGTGCTGGCCACGAGTCGTGAGCCGGTCGGTGTGACCGGCGAGGCGACGTGCCGGGCGCTGTCGCGACCGACTACACCTATTGGCCAGCTATGGGGCTCAAGGATCTCGAGGCTGGTGAATCGACGTGCGAGTTCGAATGCCGGAGTTGTCTGAGGTCGTTGGCATGCCGGATCGCGCCCTCACACGTCGCCGCCGTGATGGCCGGGCATACAAAACAGCAGATTTGCGAACACGATGGGCTGGCTCACCTGCATGGCCACCGTTATCACGTCATAGTCCGGCAACGAGTACACACCTACGCCAGGGAGCGTTTTCAAAACGGCCGCCCAATGTGCTTGATCATCGTTATTGGTGGCGGCGTATAGCTTCATGTCTGACGCGCAGAATGGAAAAAGCTCACCGGCGCCGACAGCTTCAGAGATTGCCGCCGCGACGCCTGGTTCTTCTGTGACCCGGTAATCATCCAGGCTGATCACGCCCCGTGGGCCGGTGTACTCGGCCGCCAGCTTGATGTCGCCCCTGACGCACTTATAGTTGTGGCAGCCGTCGATGTGGATGAAACGCAACGGTGGTAGCTCGGTTAACTGCGCTGAGTCACAGATTCTGACGTCGAGTTGTTGTCGGCTGTGATACTGATTCCAGTTGCGGCAGAACTCCGCGACATCCAGGCCGCCATAGGTTTCCCGGTGCTTGACAGTAATGTCTTCGTGCGACATCACCTTTTCAAACAGATCGCACGCGATGAGGCGCTCATCAGGCCGCAGGCCGCAGCCCATCAGTATGGCTGATTTACCCCGGTAGACCCCGATCTCGAGCATGTCTCCGGCGACTCCGCTGTCTAGCTGTTGGGCCAGGATGAAGTCGAACAGCATGAAGTCGGCGGGGTAAAAGAAGCCGGGAATTTGTGCACACCCGCGCGCGTATCGTGCGGCAGTCTCAAGCTTCAGCATTCAGATTAGCCCGCGGATCTCTACCGGCGGCAGTAGTAGCGCGTCCGGATGCCTTCGTCGGCGGCGTACATGGTGCAAGAGTACAACTCGGCGCGTGTACCCGATGGTCGAAGCGCCCCGCCGATAGGTTCGGTAGAGACTCATGCCTTGCTCTTAGCTGAAACAAGTTCTCGCAGAGATCTTTTCGACGAGAACGGTAAACTTATTGAACGCCGGATCTCACCGCGAGATACGCTGCGATGGCTGGAAGAGCACCGTTGCGCTACATTTGCCGCGATGAAATTTGCGCTGGCAACCTTGGGAAGTCGAGGCGATGCCGAGCCGTACGCAGCCGTCGGTCGGGAGCTGCAGCGCCGCGGTCACGAAGTACGCATCGCGGTCCCGCCTAACTATCTGGGGTTTGTCGAGTCGGCGGGGCTTGCGGCGGTCCCCCACGGCGCGAATTTGGTCCGCAAATTCGGGCAGATGCCGAATCCGATCAGCATGATGTGGGAAATTTTGCGGGATGTCTTCCAATTCTGGCCGGAGGTGGGTACGACGCTGACGTCGCTGGCAGATGGGGCCGATCTGCTATTGGCGGACCCAAGCCAACAGGGGCTAGCCGCCAATGTTGGGGAGTACTACGACATTCCGCTGGCTACGCTGCACTTCTACCCGATCGAGGCTGGTGGTACGGGCATAACCAAAGACGCAGAAGACGCCCACCGGCGGGCACTAGGCCTGCCGGAGGAAACGGGACCCTCGACGCGGCAATGGCTGGAGATCCAGGCCTACGACGAGCTGTTCTTTCCCGGGCTGGCAGCCGAGTGGGCGAAATGCGGCGTCCGGCGGCCTTTCGTTGGCGGTCTGACGCTGGAGTTGCCGATGGATGCCGACGACGAGGTCGCGTCGTGGATTGACGCGGGACCGCCGCCGATCTACTTCGGCTTTGGCAGCGTGCGAGTCGCATCTCCCGCTGACGTTGCCGCGATGATCAGCGCGGCTTGCGAGCAGTTAGGTGAGCGGGCGTTGATTTGCAGTGGCGCGAGCGATTTCACCGATATCCCCCATTCCGAGCACGTCAACCTTGTGAGCGCGGTGAACCACTCGGCCGTCTTTCCCGCTTGCCGCGCGGTCGTCCACCACGGGGGCCCCGGCACCACGTTCGCAGGTATCAGGGCCGGAGTCCCTACGTTGATACTTTGGGTTTCGGTCGATCAGCCGATGTGGGGGGCTGCGGTCAGCCAACTGGAAGTCGGGGCCGGGCGGCCCTTCTTCCAGACCACCCAGAAATCGCTG
>DASZLQ010000026.1:0-2917 GCA_035552295.1 Mycobacterium sp.
GCCCGTACCTGGAACGATGCCGTCGGGATCGGGCACCTCCACGCGGTGTTCGCCGGCAGACCGCTATCGAACGTCGACGGTTTCGTCAGTTCGGTCGTCGCCTGGTTGGAAGACCGCGGCTGACGCCCTGTCCCTCGTGCAGGGGAGACCAGTGGCCGCTCAGTCGACTCTTGACGGGCACCACGGATCATTCCCGCCGGCCGTCGATGAGAATGGAGCTGTGGTCGGGGGCTCGGGCTAATCCGGGCCGGCACTCACCGCTGGTAGCGCCGCCGCAGCTGCTCAAGGACCAGCTCCGGTTTGCGATGTGAACCCCCGAACTCCGGCTCGCCCGTAGTCACCCGCGCCACGGTCGCGGCCAGGCCCGCGCGGAGCGCGGGGTCCTGCCGCGTCGGACTTCGTCGAACTCGGGCAGTTTCTGACCCGGTCGCCGGGGTCAACGACTACGCCGTTGTTGACGAATCGGGACTGCGGTGCCGCCGCGCTCTTGGATCACGCGCATATCATCTGTAAGAATATAACTAATAACTTTAGATGTGACGGATGAGGCGCCATGTCTGAGAGTGGAGACGGAACCGAGCCGGTGCTGGCCGAGGATCATTTCCGTAGGCCATCCCCGGCACGGTTGTGGAACTACCTACAAGGTGGCAAGGACAACTATCAAATCGACCGGGCCGCCGGCGATGCCATGGTCGCGGCCTATCCGGACATGTTCTACGCCGCGCGCCAAGTACGGCGGTTCCTGATGCGGGCGGTCGGCTACGCCGCCCGCGACGCCGGGATCCGGCAGTTTCTCGACTTGGGGTGCGGCCTGCCGGGGCCGCAAGGGACGCTGAATACTCACGAAGTCGCGCAGGGCGTCGACCCGCGCACCCGCGTTGTGTACAGCGACCGGGACAAGGTTGTTCTCGCGCACGCGCGCGCATTGCTGACCGGCTGCTTGCGTGATTCAGGGCGGATCGACTACATCGATGCCGACATCCGCGACACCGGACGAATCCTCACCGAGGCGGCAGCCAACCTCGATTTCACTCAACCCGTCGGCGTGATGTGCTTCGGCGTGCTCGGCTACATCCCCGACCAGGACGAGGCAAACGCCATCGTCGAACGCCTCACGGCAACGGTTCCCGCTGGCAGTCTGCTGATGCTCGAGGACGGCGTGAACACCGATCCGGGTATGGCGCAGGCCTGCCAGGAAGAGTGGATTCAGCACGACGGACACCAATACCTCCCGCGTGACCTGCCTACCTTTACGGGCTCTTCAACTTTGAGCGGGCACCGTCGGTTTACTCGCTGACAGTCGGCGGGTTCGCCGGGTGCAGTGCAACCGTACTCGGCGGCGATAGTTTTCTCGGTTCCGAAATCCGCAGGCGGCGCGTTTCACCTGCTTGATCAGTCTGTTCGTGCCTTCGGTACGGGCGTTGGTCAGTCCGGTCGCCAGGAACACCTCGATCGCTGGCCACCAGGTCTCGATGGTCTGTGCCAGGGTGGTCAGCTCACCGATGTCGGCGTCGGCGCACCAGCTGTAGAACACCCAGAGCCGGCGTGCGATGTCCTCGCGGTGACCGCCGTGGGCCGCGATCCCGCAGAGCGAACGGAGTTCTTCCTTGGCGATCCAGGCGGTCAGGATCTGCCCGGTCGGGTCGTTGTCGATGCATCCGTTCCACATCCGGGCCTGTGCCGCCGGTGAGAGGCGTTCGTGGGCGCGTTGCAGCAGTCGCCGGTTTGCCCAGGTCGGATCGAGCTTGCCGCCTCGGCGCCCGAGCAGCTCGCGGGTCACCCGCTGGCGTACCGCGGTCACCGCCTTGTTGGCCAGCATGACCAGATGAAAGTGGTCTACCGCCAGCTGCGCGTCCGGCAGCGCGGCCCGGACCGCAGCCGCGTAGCCAGCGTGCGGGTCGATCACCACCACCTCGACGCCGTCGCGGAACGCCTGCGACCGCGCCGCCAGCCACCCCTTCACCGCAGCGGCGGTTCGGCCGTCGACCTGCCCTAACAGGCCCTGATGACCGACGATGTCGACGAACCCGGTCTCCCACGGATCCGTGCGTTTCCCTCGGATCCGCCCGTCGGCGTGGACACCGTCGGGTAGCCAGCGCGGACGCCCGAATCTGGTCACGTCCATGCCCAACACCCGCACCGGCTCTGGCTCGACCAGCTCGACCACGCCGTGGGCGAGCACCGCACGCTGCACCGTCGGCCACGACACCTGATGGGAGACAGCGACCTCGGACTGGTCACGCCCGTCCTCCACCGCCATCGCCAGCGCGGCACGCAGCCGGGTCGTGGTCCGCATTCCGGCCGGCACCTGGCCGACCGCCTCGGTGAACGAAGCTCGTGGACAGCCCTCGGTCCGGCAGCGCCAACGCCGCTTACGCCACAAGATCGACCCGAACTCGCCCCCGCACGGAAGATCGCGCGGGCGAGTCAGCACCCACTCTTTGCCGCAGGTCGAACGCGATCGGCACACCGGACAGCGCGCGGCGTCCGGATCATCGGTGGCCACCTGAACGATCTTCACGCCGGCCGAGGTACGCACGACACCCTCGACCTTCAACCCGGCCAGTCCCAACAGACACGTTGCATCATCGGTACGGTCAACCACGGCCCGTGGCTCTCCTCTCGCTGCTCCAAGACACAGCGAGGATCTGTGAGTCACGGGCCGCCTACATTCAGGCGCGCCGGACCAGCCAAAACTCAGGTTGCCCCATCAACATCGAAGAGCCACTTTGCCCGAGGGCAGAGTAAACACGTCATACCAGTCTCCGCCGACTGAACCTTCACCGGGCACATAGCGTGACGCGAACTGCAACCCGGCAATCTGCGGCAGCCGGTCGGGCAGCAGGCTGCGTTGCATCATCTTGGTGGTGTCGCGCTCAGCGCTGGAGGCGCGGGTTTGCACAGCCAGCGCGACCCG
>DASZLQ010000027.1:0-27768 GCA_035552295.1 Mycobacterium sp.
AACCGTCCGACCCGACTTCTAGCGTCACCGTGACATCGGCACTACCGACCACTCACGACCCCGGAGGGTTCGAATGGCAGGCATGGATCGCGAGAAGGCGCTGTCGGCCGCGCTGACCAACATCGAGCGTGCACACGGCAAGGGCGCGGTCATGCGCCTCGGTGACGACATTCGCGCACCGATCGACGTCATCCCGACCGGCGCGATCGCCCTCGATGTCGCCCTCGGCATCGGTGGCCTGCCCCGCGGCCGGGTCGTCGAGATCTACGGTCCTGAGTCCTCGGGCAAGACGACGGTCGCGCTGCACGCCGTGGCCAACGCCCAGCGCGCCGGCGGCATCGTCGCCTTCATCGACGCCGAGCACGCGCTCGACCCCGACTACGCCAAGAACCTCGGCGTCGACACCGACGCCCTCCTGGTCAGCCAGCCCGACTCCGGTGAGCAGGCGCTCGAGATCGCCGACATGCTGGTGCGCTCCGGCGCGCTCGACCTGGTCGTCATCGACTCGGTGGCCGCGCTGGTGCCGCGGGCCGAGATCGAGGGCGAGATGGGCGACAGCCACGTCGGCCTCCAGGCCCGCCTGATGTCCCAGGCCCTGCGCAAGATCACCGGCGCGCTGAACCAGACCAAGACCACCATGATTTTCATCAACCAGCTGCGGGAAAAGGTCGGCGTGATGTTCGGCAGCCCGGAGACGACCAGCGGCGGCAAGGCGCTCAAGTTCTACGCCTCGGTCCGGCTGGACATCCGCCGGATCGAGACGCTCAAGGACGGCACCGACGCGGTCGGCAACCGCACCCGGGTCAAGGTCGTCAAAAACAAGGTGGCACCGCCCTTCAAGCAGGCCGAATTCGACATCCTCTACGGCCGGGGTATCAGCAGGGAGGGCTCGCTGATCGATATGGGTGTGGATCATGGCTTCATCCGCAAGTCCGGGTCCTGGTTCACCTACGAGGGCGAGCAACTCGGCCAGGGCAAGGAGAACGCCCGCACCTTCCTGGTGGAGAACGCCGACACAGCCAACGAGATCGAGAAGAAGATCAAGGAAAAGCTCGGCATTGGCGCGGTGGTGACCGATGACAACGTCCTGCCCGCCCCCGTCGATTTCTGAGCCATCCCGCGAAGAGCAGGCGCGGGCGCTGTGCTTGCGCCTGCTCACCGCGAGGTCGCGCACTCGCGCCGAGTTGTCCGGCCAGCTGGCCAAACGTGGATACCCCGACGACATCAGCGCTCGGGTATTGGACCGGTTGGCGGCCGTCGGGCTGGTGGATGACAGCGACTTCGCCCAACAGTGGGTGCAGTCGCGGCGGGCCAACGTGGGAAAGAGCAAGCGCGCGCTGGCCGCTGAGCTGCGCACCAAGGGCGTCGACAACGACGTGATCACCACGGTGCTGGCCGGGATCGACGCCGGGGCCGAGCGAGACCGGGCGGAGCAACTGGTGCGGGTCAAGCTGCGGCGGGAGACGCTGAGCCAGGACGACACAAGGGTGAGCCGCAGGCTGGTGGGGATGCTGGCACGGCGTGGCTACGACCACAACCTGGCGTGCCAGGTTGTCCTAGCCGAGCTGGCCGCCGAAAGGGAGCGCCGGCGGGTATAGCTGCGGGTTAATCCGGTGCGCCCGGGTCGCCGTACCATGGCCCCGTGACTTCGATGGTGACGCGAGACGATGCCGCCCCGGCGGCGGTGTCTGCTCGCACCTATCAGGTCCGCACCTACGGCTGTCAGATGAACGTCCACGACTCCGAGAGGCTGGCGGGCCTGCTGGAGGCGGCGGGCTACCGGCGCGCGGCCGACGACGCCGATGCCGACGTGGTGGTGTTCAACACCTGCGCCGTGCGGGAGAACGCCGACAACAAGCTGTACGGCAACCTGAGCCATTTGGCTCCGCGCAAGCGCGGCAATCCCGATATGCAAATCGCGGTCGGTGGCTGCCTGGCTCAAAAGGATCGGGACGCAGTGCTGCGCAAGGCGCCGTGGGTCGATGTCGTCTTCGGCACGCACAACATCGGATCGTTGCCCACGCTGCTCGACCGGGCCCGGCACAACAAAGTCGCCCAGGTGGAAATCGCCGAGGCGCTGCAACAGTTTCCGTCGTCGCTGCCGAGTGCCCGCGAATCCGCTTATGCCGCTTGGGTGTCCATTTCCGTAGGGTGCAACAACAGCTGCACCTTCTGCATCGTCCCGTCGCTACGGGGCAAGGAGGTCGACCGCAGTCCGGCCGACATCCTGGCCGAGGTGAGATCGCTGGTGGACGACGGCGTGCTCGAAGTCACCCTGCTGGGCCAGAACGTCAACGCTTACGGGGTTTCCTTCGCCGACCCCGAGCTACCGCGAAATCGCGGCGCCTTCGCCGAGCTGCTGCGGGCCTGCGGAGAAATCGACGGGCTGGAACGCGTGCGCTTCACATCGCCGCATCCGGCCGAGTTCACCGACGATGTCATCGAGGCGATGGCGCAGACGCCGAATGCCTGCCCCGCCTTGCACATGCCGCTGCAGTCGGGATCCGACCGGGTTCTGCGCGCGATGCGGCGGTCATACCGCGCGCAGCGCTATCTCGGCATCATCGACCGGGTTCGGGCGGCGATGCCGCATGCTGCCATCACCACCGACCTGATCGTCGGATTTCCCGGAGAGACCGAAGAGGACTTCGCGGCGACTCTCGATGTCGTGCGGCGGGCCCGCTTCACGGCCGCATTTACCTTCCAATATTCCAAGCGGCCCGGCACCCCGGCCGCTGAACTCGACGGGCAGGTTCCGAAACCCGTTGTGCAGGAACGCTATGAGCGGCTGGTCGAGTTGCAGGAGCAGATCTCCTTGGAGGGCAATCGCGCGCTGATCGGGCAGACCGTCGAGTTGCTCGTCGCCACCGGCGAAGGACGCAAGGACATCCGCACGTCGCGTATGACCGGGCGCGCTCGCGACGGCCGTCTGGTCCACTTCACGGCGGACACCCAGGTGCGGCCCGGCGACGTCATCACCACGGTGGTCACCGAGGCCGCGCCGCACCATCTCATCGCGGACGGCGGGGTGCTGTCCCACCGCCGTACGCGGGCCGGTGACGCACAAGCCGGCGGGCAGCGCCCGCGTGGTGTCGGTCTCGGCATCCCCGATGTCGGGCCGTCCGTCGGACCGGTCGAACCGCTCGGATGCGTCCCATGAAGAAAGAACACACCGACGTCGACGCTCTGCGTGCCGAAATCGAGGCCGCAGAACGCCGCGTGGCACGTGAGATCGAGCCTGGCCCAAGGGCATTGGTCGTCGCGATCCTGGTGGTCGTGCTGCTGGGTTCGTTCATCCTGCCGCATACCGGCGCTGTGCGGGGATGGGATGTGCTGTTCAGCAGCCACGGTGCCGGTGCGGCCGCGTTAGGCCTGCCGTCGCGGGTGTTCGCTTGGTTGGCGCTGGTGTTCGGCGTCGGTTTCTCGATGCTGGCGTTGCTGACACGGCGCTGGGCGCTGGCCTGGATCGCGCTGGCGGGTTCGGCGATCGCCAGTGGCGCCGGGCTGTTGGCGGTGTGGTCGCGCCAGACCGTGGCCGCCGGTCATCCCGGCCCGGGTGTGGGACTGATCGTGGCATGGATCACCGTGATTCTGTTGACGTTTCATTGGGCCCGCGTGGTGTGGGCGCGCACCATCGTGCAACTCGCGGCCGAGGAGCAGCGGCGCCGAAGCGCGGCACAGCAGCAGTCCAAGACGCTGCTGGACACCTTGCCGGCTGGCATCGACGACGCGGAACACCCGGACACCGAGACGCCGCCGGGTTCGAAAGACTAGGGCCTGCGCGTCAGCGCCTCGGCGGCCGCGTCGGCCCATTGCCGCCACTGTTCGGCGTTGGCTTTCGCCTCCTCGGCTTCTTTGGTGCGGCCGGCCGCCGCGGCCTTGCGGGCCTGCTGTTCGTACTGCTCGGCACGGGTCGCGAACTGCTCGGCGCGAGCCTGCGCCTGGGGATCGGACCAATCCGCTTCGCCGGAGTCGCGCACCTTTTTCTCGACTGTGCGCAGCCGCCGCTCCAACTCGGCGGACCGTTCCCGGGGAACCCGGCCGATCGCGTCCCATTTCTCAACGATCGACCGCAGCGCCGCTCGGGCAGCGTCGTGATCGCTTGTGTCGACCTTCTCCGCTTCAGCCAATAGCGCCTCTTTGGCGGCGGCATTGGCCCGCAACTCCGCGTCCTTTTCCGCGGTCGCGGCATTACGTGCTGTGAAGAATGAGTCCTGGGCGGCTTTGAAGCGGCGCCACAGGGCGTCGTCGACGTCCCTGGTGGCTCGTCCCGCCGCTTTCCATTCTGTGAGCAGCTTGCGGAATTCCGCGCTCGTCGTAGTCCAGTCCGTCGAATCGGACAGCTCGTCGGCGCGTTCGCAGAGCCGTTCCTTGGACTGCCGGACCCCCGATCGCTCGCGGTCCAGCTCGGCGAAGTGGGCCCCTCGACGCCGGTTAAACGCTTCCCGGGCCGCCGAATAGCGCTTCCACAGCGCGTCATCGACTTTTCGGTCCAGGCCGCTGATCGTCTTCCACTCGTCGAGGATTGCCCGCAGCCGGTCGCCGGCGATTTTCCAGTGCGTTGAGTTGGCGGCCAGCTCCTCGGCCTCGGCGGCCAGCGCCTCCTTGCGGGCGGTCTGAGCGGCCCGATGCTCTTCGCGTCGGGACTTATCGGCGGTGACCGTGGCCTCGGCGTGCTCGAGAAGGGTCGTCAGCCGGCTCGCGAGCGCGTCGATATCGCCCAGCACGCACGCCGTCGGCAACGTCTCGGCCAACTCGGATGCATGGGCCTTCATCTTGCGGGCATCGCCGGTGCCCGACGCCAGCCGTTCCTCCATCAGCGTGACCTCGGTGCTCAGGTCATCGAAGCGCCGGCCGAAGTGGGCGAATGCGGCCTCGGGGTCGCCGGCCTGCCAGGAGCCGACGATGCGTTCGCCGGCCGCGCTGATCAGCCACACCGTGCCGTCGTCGTCGACGCGTCCGAACTGGTGTGGATCGCTGGGCGGGGGCGCGGCCACCGGGTGGACGGTGGGTCGCGACGTCTGGCGGGGTCCGGGACGCGGTCCCGGACGCGGCGACGGCTTGGGTGAATCGTTGCCGCGGGGCTCGTCAGCCGTCATCGCTCGTCACCTGCCCTTTGCCACCGTCGCGCGGTTGGTGTTCCGCGCGCCTGCCGCGCGTAGCGGCACCCATACGGTCGGAGGGCTGGCGCGCGGCCGTGCCACTGTCCCCAGCTACCCCTAACCGGTTCCAACAGTATTCAAGCAGCTTGGCGGGCCGTGCGCCGCCACCTTGGCCGGTGTTGGTCGGCGCTCGCGCGGCCAGCTCCGCAAAAGCCGCCCACCCGAAGCGGCATGGGATCCCGCTTCTGAGATCATGGCTGGCGCAACCAGCAAGGCATAGCTGTGGGGTGGCCATTTGCAAAGGTCTCGCACAGGTGTTGCATAGGTTCCACCCGGTAAGTATTGATGGGACGCCCGCGCCCCGATTTGGGGTCGAGACGGTGCGGCTGAACTACAGTTGTCGTGAACTCGGATAAAACCGCTCGTGTACGTAAAGCTTTGGGGGGAGCGCTGGTGAGGGGGTTCCCATGTCCAAAGTGGACGTCGCGGCTTTGATTGCCTTGTGCGCGGCGCTGGCCTCCGCGATCGGCGATGTAATCCGGCAGCGCTCCGCACACGAAATCACCGACAAACACGTCGGGCACCTTGAGCTTTTCCGCATGTCACTACGCGACAAGCGGTGGTGGTTGGGTGGTCTGGCGGCGATCGTCAACTACAGCCTGCAGGCCGGGGCCCTCGCGTGGGGGTCGGTGGTCCTGGTGACGGCGCTGCAGGTGACCGCGCTGCTGTTTGCCCTGCCGATCTACGCGCGGCTGACCGGATATCGGGTGACCCGCTGGGAGTGGATCTGGGCGATCGTGCTGGCCGGTGCGTTGGCGGTGGTCGTCATCGTCGGCGACCCGGAGTCCGGCCAGCAACGGGCGCCGCTGTCCACCTGGATCATTGTGGGTTCGGTGCTGGGCCCCGCGCTGGTGTTGTGTGTGCTGGCGGCGCGGGTGTGGTCTGGTCGTCCGGTCGCGGCGGTGCTGCTGGCGCTGGTGGCGGGTTCGTCGTTGGCACTGTTCGCGGTGCTGACGAAGGGACTCGTCGAGGTGCTCGAAGGGGGCTTGGGGGCCGCGCTGAGTTCGCCGGAGTTCCCTCCGTGGCTACTGGTGATGTTGGCCGGCATGGTTTTCCAGCAGTCGGCCTTCCGCGCCGGGGCGCTGACCGCCTCGTTGCCGACGATGACGGTGGCCAAGCCGCTGGTGGGCGGTGCGCTCGGGGTTGTTTTGCTCGGCGAGGCGTTCGCCGTCGAAGGGCCAGAGGAGGTGTTTGTGCTGGTCTCGGCGGTGGCTCTGGTGATTGTCGCGACGGTAGCGCTGGCTCGCGGGGAGGCCGCCTCGATCGCGGCAGAGACTGGGCAAGACCTCAAACGCGCCCAGCCTCACGCAGCGCCGGACGAACCCCTGCCGGTCGACCCGGGCCAGGGGTCCCCCCAGGGGGGAGTGTCCCCGGCCGGGTCGGAGGAAAGCTGGACTATCACCTGATGCGGTTGGTCTAGCGTCGTCGCTCCGTCCGTTAGTTTGGTGGCGTGCTGAGCGCTATCGCGATCATTCCCTCTGCGCCGGTGCTTGTCCCCGAACTCGCCGGAGCAGCCGCCGCCGAGACGACCGACCTGTGCGCGGCGGTGCTGGCGGCGGCCGCCCTACTGCCGCAGCGCTGGATCGTCGTCGGGACGGGCCGAGCGGATGAGGCGCTGGGCCCCCACGGCCCAAACTCCGTGGGCACCTTCGCGGGTTTCGGCGCAGACGTGCGGGTCCGGCTCTCGCCCCAGGCCGGGGCCGAGCTACCGGTCGAGATGCCGCTGTGCGCGCTGCTCGCCGCCTGGGTCCGCGGCCAGGTCCGGCCCGACGCCAGCGCGCGGGTCCACGTCTACCGCGGCGACCATGACGCCGACACCGCGCTGGCCCAGGGCCGACAGCTACGTGCCGAAATCGACCGGGCGCCCGATCCGATCGGCGTGTTGGTCGTGGCCGACGGCGCGAACACCCTGACACCGAGTGCCCCCGGCGGCTACGACCCCGGCAACGCCGACGCCCAGCTGGCCCTTGACGATGCGCTGGCAAACGGCGACGCCGCCGCGTTGACTCGGCTGCCGCCGCAGATCCTGGGGCGGGTCGCATTCCAGGTGCTGGCCGGCCTGGCCGAGCCGGGGCCGCGATCGGCCAAGGAGCTCTACCGCGGAGCGCCCTACGGCGTGGGCTACTTCGCCGGTGCCTGGCAGCTGTGAGATAGCCGTGCGACCGCTCGCGATCATCGGCCCCACCGGTACCGGCAAGTCGCAGCTGGCGCTCGACGTCGTCGAGCGCCTTGGCGGCGAGGTCAGTGCGGAAATCGTCAACGCCGACGCGATGCAGCTCTATCGCGGTATGGACATCGGCACCGCCAAGTTGCCGGTCGAGGCGCGCCGCGGGATCCCGCATCACCAGCTCGACGTGCTCAACGTCACCGAGACCGCGACCGTCGCGCGCTACCAGAGCTCCGCCGTCGCCGACATCGAAGCGATCGCGGCCCGCGGCGCCCTGCCGGTGGTAGTGGGCGGTTCGATGCTCTACATCCAATCGCTGCTCGACGACTGGTCGTTTCCCGCCACCGATCCCGAGGTACGCCAGCGCTGGGAGCGGCGGCTCGCCGAGGTCGGGGTGGGCCAGCTGCACGCCGAGCTTGCTCGTCGCGACCCGGCAGCGGCCGCGGCGATTCTGCCCACCGACGGCAGGCGCACCGTGCGGGCCCTCGAGGTGGTCGAGCTCACCGGGCAGCCGTTCGCCGCGTCCGCGCCACGCATCGGCGCTGCACGCTGGGACACCGTCATCGTCGGATTGGACTGTGACACAACGATTCTCGATGAGAGATTGGCACGCCGCACCGACACGATGTTCGATCAGGGCCTGGTCGACGAGGTACGTGCACTACTGAATCAGGGCCTGCGCGACGGGGTCACCGCCTCGCGTGCGCTGGGCTACGCCCAGGTGCTCGCGGCGCTGGACGCCGGCTCCAAAACTGGAGAAGCCGCCGACCAACTGCGCGAGGCGCGCGAGCAGACGTACGTGGGCACCCGCCGTTATGTGCGGCGGCAGCGGTCGTGGTTTCGCCGGGACCACCGGGTGCACTGGCTCGATGCGGCCGACCGCGCCCGCATCGTCGACGGCGCGGTGCACGCGTGGCGGCAAGTATCCTGATCTGGTGATCTTCGCCAAGGGCCATGGCACCCAGAACGATTTCGTGCTGCTGCCCGACGTCGGTGCCGAACTGGGGCTCACCGCGGCGCGGGTGGCCGCGTTGTGCGACCGGCGCCGGGGATTGGGTGCCGACGGGGTGCTGCGGATCACGAGCGCGGATGCCGCGGTGGGCGCCGGTCTGCTCGAGCGGCTACCCGACGGCGTCAGGTCGAACGACTGGTACATGGACTACCGCAACGCCGACGGTTCGGCTGCCCAGATGTGTGGCAACGGCCTGCGGGTGTTCGCACATTACCTGCGCGCCAGCGGTTTGGAGTCCCGCGACGAGTTCGTCGTCGGGTCATTGGCCGGCCCGCGGCCGGTCACCCTGCATCACGTCGACCCGACCAACGCCGACGTCACCGTCGACATGGGCAAGGCCAACCGACTGGGTGCGGGGGAGGCCGTCGTCGGCGGCAGGCGGTTTACCGGGTTGGCGGTCGACGTGGGCAACCCGCACCTGGCGTGCGTAGATCCCCGGTTGACCCTCGACGAGCTCGCAGCCCTGGACGTGGGCGCGCCGGTGCAGTTCGACCCCGCGCAGTTCCCCGACGGGGTCAACGTCGAAGTCCTCACCCCGGCGGTCGGCGGATTGGTGCAGATGCGGGTCCACGAGCGCGGGGTGGGCGAAACCCGGTCGTGTGGCACGGGAACGGTCGCGGCCGCGGTCGCTGCGCTGGCCGATGCCGGCGCAGACACCGGGACGCTCACCGTGCGGGTACCGGGCGGTGACGTCGTGGTCACCATCGCCGACGCCACCAGCTACTTGCGCGGGCCGTCGGTGCTGGTGGCCCGCGGCGAGATCGCGGACGCCTGGTGGAGCGGGCTGGCGTGATGGCCCAGTGCGGCAATTAATTCGGATGCACCGCCACCCACGACGTGCCACCATTGGATATTGGCTATGACATATCCAGATTCGCCCGACAGGGGCTTTTCAGACACCTCAGGCTCCCCAGACTCCCCGCCCAGCGTCGGTGAGCTTGCCCTCGAAGACCGATCGGCGCTGCGCCGCGTCGCCGGGCTGTCGACCGAACTCGCCGACATCTCCGAGGTCGAGTACCGCCAGCTGCGGCTGGAACGGGTGGTGCTGGTAGGCGTGTGGACCGAGGGCAGCGTGGTTGACAACCAGGCGAGCCTGGCCGAGCTGGCGGCCCTGGCCGAGACCGCCGGCTCGCAGGTGCTCGAAGGACTCATCCAGCGTCGCGACCGGCCCGACCCGTCCACCTACATCGGCTCGGGTAAAGCTCAGGAGCTGCGTGAAGTGGTCGTGGCGACCGGTGCCGACACCGTCATCTGCGACGGTGAACTATCTCCGGCGCAGCTGACCGCGCTGGAGAAGGCGGTGAAGGTCAAGGTCATCGACCGCACCGCGCTGATCCTCGACATCTTCGCCCAGCACGCCACCAGCCGGGAAGGCAAAGCGCAGGTGTCGCTGGCTCAGATGGAGTACATGCTGCCGCGGCTGCGAGGCTGGGGTGAGTCGATGTCGCGGCAGGCCGGCGGCCGCGCCGGCGGCAGCGGCGGAGGCGTGGGCCTGCGCGGTCCCGGTGAGACCAAGATCGAGACCGACCGGCGCCGCATCCGGGAGCGGATGGCCAAGTTGCGCCGCGATATCAAAGGCATGAAACAGGCGCGCGACACCCAGCGCAGCCGTCGGCTCGGCAGCGACATCCCGTCGATTGCCATCGTCGGATACACCAACGCGGGCAAGTCCAGCCTGCTCAACGTGCTGACCGGGGCCGGGGTGCTGGTAGAGGACGCGTTGTTCGCCACGCTGGAACCCACCACCAGGCGCGCGGAGTTCGACCCCGATTCCAAGGCGTCCGGCCGTTACACGATCACCGACACGGTCGGGTTTGTCCGGCACCTGCCCACCCAGCTGGTCGAGGCGTTCCGCTCCACGCTGGAGGAGGTCGTCGACGCCGATTTGTTGGTGCACGTCGTCGACGGATCCGATGTCAACCCGCCGGCCCAGATCGATGCGGTCCGGCAGGTGATCTCCGAAGTCATCGCCGAGGCCAACGGCGACCCGCCGCCGGAGCTATTGGTCGTGAACAAGGTGGATGCCGCAAGCGATCTGATGCTGGCCAAGCTTCGCCACGGGCTGCCCGGGGCGGTATTCGTCTCCGCTCGCACCGGCGATGGCATCGACGCCTTGCGCCGTCGGATGGCCGAACTCGCGATGCCCACCGATACCGCCGTCGACGTGGTGATCCCCTACGACCGCGGCGACCTGGTGGCCCGGGTGCACGCCGATGGGCGGGTCCAGGAGGCCGAGCACAACTCGCAGGGAACCCGGCTCAAGGCCCGGGTTCCGGTGGCGCTGGCCGCCAGCCTGCGCGAGTTCTCCGCTGCCGGCGATCAGACGTCGTAGGCGCTGCGGCGCTGGCCGCGCCGAGACTGCAACCACGCACACCTCCATCGGCGTGTCGTGTGCGTGGTGGCAGTGTCGCGGTGACTGGGACCGTGTAGACACCGTGGCGGGATCGGGGGCGGGCCTGCCCAGCTGCCGACCAACCGTCTGGTTGGTATATCTTGGGCGGCAGAGTTCCCGTTCGCCGGAGGTCAGCTATGAGCAGTGCCGTCAAGTACCAGCGCACTCTTTTCGAGCCCGAGCATGAATTGTTCCGCGAGTCGTACCGCGCTTTCCTCGATCGCCACGTCGCGCCCTATCACGACGAATGGGAAAAGGCCAAGATCGTCGACCGCGGTGTGTGGCTCGAGGCGGGCAAACAGGGCTTTCTCGGGATGGCGGTGCCTGAGGAGTACGGCGGCGGGGGCAACCCCGACTTCCGGTACAACGCGATCGTCACCGAGGAGACCACCGCCGGGCGCTACAGCGGGATCGGGTTCGGGCTGCAAAACGACGTGATAGCTCCGTATCTGCTGCGGCTGGCCACTGAAGAGCAGAAGCAGCGCTGGTTGCCCAAGTTCTGCAGCGGGGAGTTGATCACGGCCATCGCGATGACCGAGCCGGGCACCGGCAGCGACCTACAGGGCATCAAGACCCGTGCCGTCAAGCAGGGCGACCACTACGTGCTCAACGGCTCAAAGACGTTCATCACCAACGGGATCAACTCGGACCTGGTGATCGTGGTCGCGCAGACCGACCCGGACCAGGGTGCGCAGGGCTTTTCGCTGCTCGTCGTCGAACGCGGCATGAAGGGATTCGAACGCGGCCGCCACCTGGACAAGATTGGACTGGATGCGCAGGACACCGCCGAGTTGTCGTTCACCGACGTGCATGTTCCGTCCGAAAACCTGCTCGGTAAGGAGGGCATGGGGTTCGTTTACCTCATGCAGAACCTGCCGCAGGAACGGATCTCGATCGCGATCATGGCAGCCGCCGCGATGGAAGCCGTGCTGAACGATACGGTGGAATACACCAAGGAGCGCAAGGCCTTTGGTAAACCGATCGGCAGCTTCCAGAACAGCCGCTTCGTGCTGGCCGAGCTGGCGACCGAGGCCACCGTGGTGCGCGTCATGGTCGACGAGTTCATTCGGCTGCACCTCGAGGAGAAGCTGACGGCCGAACAGGCCGCGATGGCCAAGTGGTACTCCACCGAGAAGCAGGTGCACCTGATCGACCGCTGCCTGCAGCTGCACGGCGGATACGGCTACATGCGCGAATACCCGGTCGCACGTGCCTATCTCGATGCCAGGGTGCAGACGATCTACGGCTGTACGACCGAGATCATGAAGGAGATCATCGGCCGCAGCCTCGGGGTCTAGCCCGGGCGGTAGCCCCGTCGGCTTGCCTTGCCGACATCAGTCATGTTGGAGCGCAACGAAGATCGTCGCCGCGCGCGCAACACCATGCCGGACAGCGAGGCGAATCAGTGGTGCTTCGGGGCACTGGTTGTAAGGTCGGCGGCAAATTAATCAATGCGCCGATTGGTGTTTTGGCCGGGTATATCGCCGACCAATTGACCGCCTCGCGTACCGTCGGCACATGTGTTTCGCTGGCCGGGGCCGACACGGATCCGGAAACGCAACGTCGCACAACCCGCGGACCGAATGGTCGCGACAGGGGTGTGGTCCGGCATCATTTCGACATCGGAGTGGTATCCGTTTTCGCAAAATTCGTGATTTGGCTTCGCATTCTCCGATCGCTGGAGCAAAGTTATGCGAGCCCGGCGATAATGCGTACCGATGCGGGTTAGTAACTCGCGGTAGGGGTATCACCCGCTCGCAGGGTCTGCAGGATACGGGCATGGCCACAAAGAGGGGCCATATCCGTCGGCTGGGAGGCTTGGTGAACGGGCGGAGAGGTCGATTGCGCAAACTATTCGGGCGCGCGCTGGTCAGCATGGCGACCGCGGCGGTGGCTGCTGCATTCCTGGCACCGGGAGCCTCGGCGTCCCCGATAGGCGACGCTGAGGCCGCCATCATGGCCGCGTGGGAGAAGGCCGGCGGCGACGGCTCACCGCTGGGCGCCAGGAAGGGCGACGTCTACCCGGTCGCCGACGGATTCGCCCTGGACTTCGACGGCGGCAAGATGTTCTACACCACCGATACCGGTGCCAAGTTTGTTTACGGGCCGATCCTGGACAAATACGAGGCGCTCGGCGGTCCGGCCAACAGCGATCTGGGATTCCCGACCATCAACGAAGTTCCGGGCCTTGCCGGACCGGACAGCCGGGTGGCGACCTTCTCCGCCAGCGACAAGCCGGTGATTTTCTGGACTTCCGACCACGGCGCGTTCGTGGCGCGCGGCGCGATGAATGCCGCATGGGACAAACTCGGCAGCTCGGGGGGCGTCCTGGGCGCCCCGGTCGGCGATGAAACCTACGCCGGTGAGGTCACTTCCCAGAAGTTCAGCGGCGGTGAGATCTCCTGGAACCGGAAAACCAAGGACTTCACCACCAACCCGCCGGCATTGGCCGACCAACTCAAGGGTCTGCAGGTAGCGACCGATCCCACCGCGGAAATCAACATGGCCTGGCGTGCCGCGGGCGGTGCCTCCGGCCCACTGGGTGCTAAGCAGGGTGGGCAATATCCCATCGGCGGTGACGGAATCGCGCAGAACTTTGCCGGCGGCAAGGTGTTCTTCAGCCAGGCCACCGGCGCAAACGCTGTCGAGAGCGACATTCTGGCCAAGTACGAGTCGCTGGGCGGACCGGCCGGCAGCGACCTGGGTTTCCCGGTCGCCAACGAGTCTGACGGCAGTATCGGATCCAGCCGGATCTCCGCGTTCGCCGCTGCCGACAAGCCGGTGATCTTCTGGACGTCCGAGCACGGCGCATTCGTCGTACGCGGTGCCATGAAGGCCGCGTGGGACAAGCTGCGCGGTCCCACCGGCAAACTGGGCGCGCCGGTAGGCGATCAAGCTGCGGATGGCGACGTCATTTCCCAGAACTTCGCCGGCGGCAAGATCTCGTGGAACCGCGCGAAGAACACGTTCACCACCGATCCGTCCAACCTGGCGCCGTTGCTCTCCGGTCTGCAAGTGTCGGGGCAGAACCAGCCAAGTGGGGCGGCGATGCCTCCGCACGCCAAGAAGTTCGCCTGGCATTCGTGGTACCTGGCAGCTGTCATTGCGCTCGCGGTATTGCTCGCGTTGTTGGTGTTCGTGGCGTTTGGGTGGCGTCGGCGTCGGCGTCGGGCCGGCCAGGAGGCCGCTGCCTACGAGCATGACCGCGACGTGGACGTCGGCGCCTACGACGCCGCGGCCGACGCCCATTGGGGCCACGACGACGCGGATGTGGCCACCGAGCACTTTGGGTTCGCCGAGCCGCACCCCTCCGACGAGCAGGCGGCGGGCGCCGAGTCGGCGCCGCGAATCAGCTGGTCGCGTGGCGACGAAGTCGCTGCAGGTCTCGCCGAGGATGTCGGGCCCGCCGGGGACTACGGCGCCGAATGGCCGTCGGGGTCCGAGGAGGGCCCGGGCCAGTTAGGGATCGAGGAGGAAGATCCCGACGCGGTGGACACCGATTCGATACCCGTTGTGTCAGAGGGCGTTCTGGCGGAGCCCGACCATCCCGATGCTGCCCCGGAGGCCACCTATACGGATGCCGATTATCCTGAGGACGCCACGGCGCCGGAGGCCGCTTACACAGATGCCGCCGTCCCCGAGGACTCCTATCCGGATGCCGAGGAAGCCGCCTATATGGATGCGGCGTATCCGGAGGAGACCTATCCCGATGCCGTCGCGGACACTGCCGATACCGATGCCGCGTATCCGGACATGGCTGTTCCGCATACCCCCGCCGATGCCGCCCACCCGGACGACGCCTACCCCGCCGCCACGCCGGACGCGGTCGATTCGGATGTCGTGTATCCGGACGTCGCAGTTCCGCACACCGCTCCGGATGTCGCAGCACCGGGTGCCGTCGCGCCCAGCGCTGGGGCGAGGTTCGGGCGGCACGCAGCCGTCGATGCCGACGAAGAACTGGCCGGGCAAACAGCCGGCGCGGGACTAGGCCCGGCCGGGCGCCCGACGATCCGCCTGCCCCTGGATGACCCGTACGAGATGCCCGACGGATATCCCATCAAGGCCAACGCGAGCTTCGGCCTGTATTACACGCCCGGCAGCCCGCTCTACCAGGACACGCTCGCCGAACTCTGGTTCTCCAGCGAAGAAGTCGCCCAAGCCAACGGTTTCACGAGGGCCGACTAGCCCGGGACTCCGCAAGTCTCGCTGGCGCAGGCCGTCCGGCGCTATAGCTTGCGAATTACCGTGACGACCTTGCCAAGCACGGTCGCGTCGTTACCGGGGATGGGATCGAATGCCGGGTTGTGCGGCATCAGCCACACCTGACCGCCCGCACGCTTGAACGTCTTGACCGTGGCCTCACCGTCGAGCATGGCGGCGACGATGTCGCCGTTGTCGGCGACATTCTGCTGCCGCACCACGACCCAGTCACCGTCGCAGATCGCGGCTTCGACCATCGAGTCGCCGACCACCCTGAGCAGGAACAGCGCCCCCTCGCCGACCAACTCACGGGGCAGCGGAAAGACGTCTTCGACCGCTTCTTCGGCAAGGATCGGTCCACCGGCCGCGATGCGCCCGAGCACGGGGACAAAGGCGGGTTCCGGCAAGGCGTCCGAACCGGCGACATCGGTGACGGGTACCGCCGCCGCCCCGGCGACATCGACCCCGCGGACATCGACACCGCGGACATCGACGGCCCGGGGACGGTTCGGGTCGCGGCGCAGGTACCCCTTGCGCTCCAGGGTGCGCAGCTGATGAGCCACCGAGGACGTCGACGTCAGACCGACGGCGTCGCCGATTTCCCGGATGCTCGGCGGATAACCGCGGCTGTTCACCGACTCACGGATGACGTTGAGGATGGTGCGCTGCCGCTCGGAAAGCGATGGATCCACGGAACGCAACCGGCCGGCCGTGCCGGCGGCTGAAGTGTCGTTGCTGTCGCTCATGGCACTGAATGTAGCCGCCAGGCGGCCAAGAATCAAACATGTGTTCGACTCGCGTGTCGCAGTCCCGATACCGGCGTCGGGCACGGTCGCGGCACCCGGTGAATAACAAAGGTGTAACTCTGCGCACGACGGGGTACTTGTGCCGCATGTCAGCGGTAGCTACCGGCGAAGTTTGTCGGTGGTGTGGTCTAGCGTTTCGCTCGTTCGACACGCTTCGCTCAAATGTTCGGATTTCGAACACACGAGCGACTATAGTCGAACACACGAGCGAGGATTAGTTGACCCGGAGGAACGCACATGACAATCATCCACACAGTCTCGCCGCGTACCAGCGGCACTCGGCCCCCGACCAATGTGCAGGTCGACGGCCCTCGCTACGACCGGGAACGCCTGGTCCGGTCGCGCCGGCCGGGCCCGTCACGGCCGGCCGGCGCGCCAATGCGCTACCACGGCACCGGCGTGGCGATGTCCGTCGCACCGCATCGCAAGCGTCCCGTCACGATGCTGACGACGGTTGGGCTGGCCTTGCTCGCCGGGGTCATCACCCTCTGGCTGGGCCTGGTCGCGAACCTCGGCCAGATTGCCAACGGCGACTCCGGCGGTTCGGCCGCCCCGGTACCCGACAGGCTGGCCGTCGTGCGTGTTGAAGCCGGAGAGTCCCTGCAAGACGTCGCTCACCGAGTGGCGCCGGACGCGCCGGCTCGTCAGGTTGCCGACCGTATCCGCGAACTCAACGAGCTGAACTCGCCAACGCTGGCTGCCGGCCAGACCCTGATCGCGCCGGTCGGCTGACGGCGTCGCGGTGTATTGCGAAAACCGCTCTACGCCAACGCTCCCCGGTTCCCGCGGTGGTGAGCGGGCGCGTATCGCAGCTGCATTGGCCCCGCGGACGAGCGCACAGGTACGCTCGGAGTGTTCTGCGAGGTGTCAGCACGGCGAAGGAGCGGCCATGCACTGTCCGTTCTGCCGGCATCCCGATTCCCGGGTGATTGACTCGCGGGAAACCGATGAAGGCCAGGCTATTCGGCGCCGTCGGTCCTGCCCCGAATGCGGGCGGCGCTTCACCACCGTGGAAACCGCGGTCCTGGCCGTGGTCAAACGCAGCGGCGTGACCGAACCCTTCAGCCGCGAGAAGGTCATCAAAGGGGTCCGCCGGGCGTGTCAGGGCCGTCAGGTGGATGAGGATGCGCTGAATCTACTGGCCCAGCAAGTGGAAGATGCGGTGCGCGCGGCGGGGTCGCCAGAGGTTCCGAGCCACGAGGTCGGCCTGGCGATCCTTGGGCCGTTGCGCGACCTTGACGAGGTGGCCTATTTGCGATTCGCGTCGGTGTATCGCTCGTTCTCGTCAGCAGACGATTTCGAGCGCGAGATCGAGGCGCTGCGCGCGCACCGCAAGGTGACTACTCCGAGCTGACCGATCGGCGTCCGGCCGGCCCCGGTGGCCGGCGGGCTAGGCTGTTTTCATGCCTCCAGACTTGCATCCCGATCTCGAGGCCTTGGCGCCGCTGCTCGGTACTTGGGCCGGTCAAGGCGCGGGCGAATACCCGACGATCCAGCCCTTCGAGTATCGCGAGGAAGTCGTGTTCTCCCATGTGGGCAAACCGTTTCTGGCCTACGCGCAGAAGACCAAAGCAGTAGCCGACGGCAAGCCTCTGCACGCCGAGACCGGATATCTTCGGGTGCCGCAACCTGGTCACGTCGAGCTGGTCCTGGCCCACCCGAGCGGCGTCACCGAAATCGAAGTGGGCACGTATTCGGTGACCGGCGACCTCATCGAGGTCGAGTTGTCCACCACCGACGTCGGATTGGCGCCGACCGCCAAAGAGGTGTCCGCGCTTGGCCGTTCGTTGCGCATCGACGGCGACGAGCTGTCGTACTCGGTGCAGATGGGTGCCGTTGGGCAACCCCTGCAGCATCATCTCACCGCGACGTTGCGCCGAAAACCCTGAACTGTCCCGGGTGCCGCCGGGACAGGCCATTGCTCAGTTCAGATGTGTCACACCGTCGTTGACGACACGTCCGGCCACCCGGACCCAGCCCTCGGGACTCCAGGTCGTCTCGATCATCGATCCCTTGCCCTGCGTGATGCGCAGGTCGCGGCTGAGGTGGTCGGTAATCCGTATCGCCGCGGAGCCGGTCGCTTCGTCTTCCAGCACACCCAGATTCGCGGCGAACATGCGGGCGCGCAGCGATCCGGCGGGTTGATCCATCCAGGTCCACAGGTAGTGGGCGGTGTCGTCGGGATAATCGGCGGGGTCGGCGGCGAGCAGGTCGTCGACTGAATCGAGTTCGTGGACGAACAATTCGGGAGCCCACTCCGAGCGCGCGCTGATGACCGTGAGCTCGCCCTCATAGCCGACCTGCACGATGCCGGCCGGCACCCGCAGCGTGTTGACCGGCATACCGTTGTCGCGCAGCCACCACGACAGGCCGACGGTCGGATGTCCCGCGAACGGAATTTCGGTTCGTGGGGTGTAAATCGTGGCGTGCGCGGTGGTGGAGCCGGCGGTGGGAAGATCGACGAATACCGTTTCGCTGTAACCCAATTGGGTGGCCAGCCGTTGTCGGTCGTGGGGGTCGACCCGGCCCGCATCGACCACCCCGAGCGGATTCCCGAAATTGCGGTCTGGATCGGTGAACACGCGCAGCACCGTCACGTCGATACCCATGGACCGACTGTACGACCAGTCGGCGCGGCCGCGCCGATCAAGGTGGTTCAGGTGGCGCTGCGTTCGTCGGAACCCATGGCGTTGAGGACGGCGACGCGGGTGTCGGCCGGGCCGGAGACCGTTTCTTCGCCGCTGCCGGTGCGGAGCAGCTGGCGAAGCGCTGCCTGGTCGTATTCCGCGGGCTCGGTGGTGTCGATGAAGCGCTGGACGACGTCGATGAAACGGGCCGGGTCGTCGTGGAAGGGGAAATGGCCGGAGCGTTCGAAGATCTCGAGCCGGGAGCCGGGCATCGCGGCATGTGCCATGTGAGCGTGGCGGGCGGGGACCACCACGTCCCGGCTGCCCCAGATGATCTGCACCGGGATGGCTTCGGTCAAATAACATCGGTCCAGCATGGTGACGATCTGCCCGCGCCAATCCACGACGGCCCGCAGGGTCCGGCTGAACGCCGCTGAAGCCGTCGGTTCGGGTAGATCGTCCAGTATCCGCAGCACATTGGGCAGGTCACGCCCGAGGTCGGTCGATCCAATCGCCAAGCCCGCCAACCGCCCCGCCAACTGAACCGCCGGCAGCACCAGGGGCAGCCGCAGCAAGGCCAGAGCCTCGCCGCCCATCGGCAACGAGGCCAGCCGGAAGACGACGTTGACATCCTTGGTGACGCCGCCGGCGGCGACCAGGATCAGGCGGTCGACCAGATGGGGGAACTGATAGGCGAATTGCATCGCCACCCCGCCGCCCAGCGAATGACCGACAATGGTCACCCGCTCGATGTCGAGCACGCTGAGCAGGTCACGCATGCCGTTGGCGTAGGCCGCGACCGAGTAGTCGGCGCGTGGCTTATCGGACCGCCCGTGGCCCAGCAGATCCGGGGCGATCACCGTGAACCGCTGGGCGAGCTTGGCCTGCACGGTATTCCACGTGGTGGAGTTGTCGCCGATGCCGTGAATCAGCAGCATGGCCGGCCCGGACCCGGCGATCCGGAACGCCCGCTTATAACCATGGATGGTTCGGAATTGCAGGGTGGGTGCGGTCACTTCCCGCACCGGGCGAAGATTGCTCTTGCGCTTCCGCTCGGTCATCCCGCCCACCTTGTTGTCAAGCCAGTTCTGAACGTCTAGCCCGAGTCGTCGTCCTCGGACTTCTTCTCGGCTTGCTGGGCCAGGAATCGCTCAAACTCTGCGCCAATCTCGTCGCCGCTAGGCAGGTCTTCGTCGCGAGTTAGTAACGACCTGTTCTCCTGACGGTCGATGAAGGCATCGTACTGGCGCTCGAGCGCAGCCACCACTTGAGCCACCTCTGCGCTTGCCTGGACTTGCTCGTCGATTTTGTCGCGGATCTCTGCTGCCGCTTCGGTCAGCGCCGACAGCGGTAGCTGAAGCGACCCGGTCTTGGCCACTTGCTCGAGCAGCGCCTGGGTGGCGGCGGGGTAGTCGGTCTGCGTCAGGTAGTGCGGCACGTGCACGGTGAACCCGACAACCTCGTGGCCGTGCTGGGCCATCCGGTATTCCAGCAGGTTGGACGCGCTGCCGGGGACCTGGATCTCGGAGATCCACGGCTGGAAATCGGCGATCAATTCCTTGTGGTTGGAGTGCGCGGTCAGCGTGATCGGCCGGGTGTGCGGAACCGCCATCGGGACGGTGCCGAGGCCGATGGTTTGCCGGACGCCGAGGCGCTCGGCGAGCAGGCGCACCGCGGTGACGAAACGCTCCCACTTGAGGTCTGGCTCCATCCCGGCCAGCAACAGAAACGGGGTGCCGACGCTGTCACGCAGCGCGTACAAGGTCAACTCTGGATCATCGTAGTCGGTGAAATGATCGGTCTTGAAGGTCATCAGCGGCCGCCGTGAGCGGTAGTCCAGCAATTCGTCGATCGCAAACGACGCGACCAGCTCGGTGTCCAGGGCCGCCTTTAGGTGGGTGGCGGCCAGCCGTATCGCGTGACCGGCGTCGGAGAACCCTTCCAGAGCATGCACCAGCACCGGGCCACGGCCGTCGGACGTCGACAATTGGGGCGCCGGGAACTCGAGCTCGTACATGCCGGGCTGCCCTGGCTGGTAGAGCCCGTCGTCCGGGTTTTGATCGTGGGCCATCGGGGTTGCCTCCTTTCGGGGGTCTCTCCAGGGTGCCCTAACCAGTGTCCTCCAAATCGGTGGGCACCAATAAACGGCGGAACATTTCGCCCCGCGGAGTTTGCCAGCAAATCTACCAACACACGGCGTCGCGTTGAATTGTGCTTGCCAGCCTGCGGTCAGGCATGATTGCACTCAAATGCGCATACCGATTGTGTTGCTGTGTTCGGTGGTCGGGGTGGTGACGTTACTGACGTCGTGTAGCCGGCCCGCCGATCGTGCTGCGCGCCGCACGGTGTCCGTTCCCGTGGCTACCGGGCCACTGGTACAGCGGCTCAGCCAGCCCCAACAGAAGGCGATCGCGGGTCCGGTGGACCCGGACAGACGTGTGGGCGCGATCTTCATTGACAAAGGGCCCTTACACGTTTGCACGGGTTCCGTCGTGCATTCCGCGGGCGGGAACCTGATGATCACCGCCGCGCACTGCCTGGCCGGAGCCGCCCAGATATCCTTCGCGCCCGGTCTCGTCGGCGATGCCGTGCCCACGGAGGTGTGGAAGGCCGACGCCGTCTACGTGGATCCGCGCTGGACGGCCAGCAAGGATCCGCACGCGGATTACGCGATCGCGCGGCTCAGCAATGACACCGGTGTTTCGGTCGAGTCACACGTCGGCTTGGCGCTGACGTTGGGCAGCGCACCGCCGCCCGGCAGCCACATCACGGTAATGGGGTATGCGGCCGGCGTGGGTGGCTCGCCCATCGGCTGTCAGGCCAGCACGTCGGTCAATGAGGCCGGGTTCCCCTCGTTGGCGTGCGAAGGGTTGGTGGACGGCACCAGCGGCGCGCCCTGGGTCAGTGGCACCATGCTCACCGGGCTGATCGGAGGTTTCGAGCGCGGTGGGTGCGCCGCGAACGTGTCGTACTCGGCCCCGTTCGACGCGCAAACCGCGCAATTGCTGGCGCGCGCCGAAGCCGGCGGGCCCGGTGATCCCGTGCCGAACGACCTCGACGACAGCTGCTGATCGCACCCCGGTCAGCGGCGGAACTGGCGGAGCGCCCGCATCTTGTTCGTCACATCCAGTGCGGCGACCTTGTAGGCCTCGGAGAACGTCGGATAGTTGAACACCGCGTCGACCAGGTAGTCGACGGTGCCGCCGCAGCCCATCACGGCCTGCCCGATGTGCACCATCTCGGTGGCACTGGTACCGAAGATGTGCACCCCGAGCAGCTTGCGATCCTCGGTGGACACCAGCAGCTTGAGCATGCCGTAGGAGTCGCCGGCGATCTGACCGCGGGCCAGCTCCTTATACCGTGCCACTCCTACTTCGTAGGGAATTGCGTCCTTGGTCAGTTCCACCTCGGTGGCTCCGACGTACGAGATCTCGGGAATCGAATAGATGCCGATCGGCTGCAGGTCGGTGATGCCCTCGCATGCTTCGCCGAACGCGTGGTAGGCGGCAAGCCGTCCTTGTTCCATCGAAGTCGCGGCCAGCGCGGGGAAGCCGATCACGTCGCCGACCGCGTAGATGTGCTCGACCTTGGTCTGGAATTTGTCATCGACCCAGATCCGTCCGCGACCCTCGACCTCGAGGCCGGCGTTGTGCAGATCGAGGTGATCGGTCTGACCCTGGCGTCCCGCGGAGTACATCACCGTCTCGGCGGGAATCTGCTTGCCGCTGGCCAGGGTCGTGACGGTGCCCGCGGAGCCGACGTCGACCGCGGTTACTTCCTCGCCGAACCGGAACGTCACCGCCAAGTCGCGCAGGTGGAACTTCAGCGCCTCGACCACCTCGGGGTCGCAGAAATCCAGCATGTCGTCCCGCTTTTCCACGACGGTGACCTTGGTGCCCAACGCGGCGAACATCGAGGCGTACTCGATGCCGATCACACCGGCACCGACGACGACCATCGAGGCCGGCAGCGACTTGAGGTCGAGGATGCCGTCGGAGTCGAGCACCCGATCTTCGTCGAACTCGACTCCGGACGGTCGTGCCGGCCTGGTGCCGGTGGCGATGACGATGAATTCGCCACTGACAGTGGTCATTTCCCTGCGGCCCGGGTCTTCGACGACGATGGTGTGCGGGTCGAGGAATCGGCCGTGCCCGATCATCAGGTCGATTCGGTTGCGCATCAACTGGTTGCGTACCACGTCGACTTCCTTGCCGATCACGTGCTGGGTCCGCGCCAGCAGGTCGGCCGGGGTGATCCGGTCTTTCACGCGGTAGCTCGCGCCGTAGAGCTCGCGCTGGTTCATCCCGGTGAGGTAAAGCACCGCCTCGCGCAACGTCTTTGACGGGATCGTGCCGGTGTTGACGCAGACACCGCCGAGCATGCGGCCGCGTTCGATGATCGCCACGGACTTACCCAGCTTGGCCGAGGCGATGGCGGCCTTCTGGCCGCCCGGTCCCGAACCGATGACGACGATGTCGTACTCCTGCATCGAACCCATGAGTAGACGATAAGGCCCACAGTCGAGACTTTCTCCACAGACGGCTGGCTCGATTACCTTGTGCGAGCACGGCCTGACGGTGGCGAGCGTCAGCGTTGGGCCCATGACGACGTATCGAGGAGATTTCGACCTGAACGGCCCCGGCGCGCTGATCGCCGCGCTACCGGCCGTACTCGGCTTCGTTCCGGAAAATTCATTGGTCTTGGTGTCGGTGGGCGACGGCGAACTGGGATCGGTGCTGCGGGTCGACCTCTCCGAGGAACTCGTCGACCGGGTTGGGCACCTCGCTGAAGTTGCCGCCGCTGCGGGGCCCGAGGCCGCGATCGCGGTGATCGTCGACGCCGACGGCGCGCACTGCGCGGGTTGCGACGAGGAATACCGGCACCTGAGCACGGTGCTCACCGAGGCGTTGTCACAACACGACATCGTGCTGTGGGCGGCGCACGTGGTGGATCGGGTGGCCCTGGGCGGGCGCTGGCACTGTGTGGACGGCTGCGGTTCGGCCGGCGCGGTCGACGACCCGTCGGCGTCGCCGTTGGCGGTCGCCGCGGTGCTGGACGGCCG
This sequence comes from Mycobacterium sp., assembly GCA_035552295.1. Lineage (GTDB taxonomy): Bacteria > Actinomycetota > Actinomycetes > Mycobacteriales > Mycobacteriaceae > Mycobacterium. The sequence goes on from DASZLQ010000027.1 coordinate 23,429, forward strand.
GCGGCTGTATCCGCGCCGCGCCGACTTGCAGGCGGTCATCGCGGTCGACGAACGCACGCAGCGCGCCGAGTTGGCGGTTGCGGTTACCCAGCAGGCGGCCGCGCGCGAGGTCGCACAGGGCGAGGATCCCGCAGGCTGCAGCCGGTGCGACGTGGAGCACGCGATGGCCGCCGCCGCCCGCGTCGCCCGCGCCCAACCGCTGACCGACGCCGAGTTGGCGGAATTGGCCTGCGCGCTGGGGGACGCACAGGTGCGCGACATCCTGTACGCCCTCGCGGTCGGCGAGAGCGCCGGGGAAGCCGAGTCGCTGTGGGCGGCGCTGGCACGCGCTCTGCCGCTGCCGTGGCGCGTCGAGGCGCTGGTGTTGCTCGCGTTCAGCGCCTACGCCCGCGGCGACGGGCCGCTTGCCGGGGTATCGCTTGATGCCGCGTTGCAGTGCGCACCGGAGCATCGGATGGCGGGCATGCTGGACACTGCATTGCAGTCTGGTCTACGGCCTGAGCAGATCCGGGAACTCGCCATCACCGGGTATCGGCTGGCAAAGCGACTCGGTGTGCGGCTACCGCCGCGACGAACATTCCGCCGGCGCGCGGGGTAGCCGCTCAGCGGGTACGGGTGCGCCTCAGACCTTCTCGACCTTGACGGCGTGCGCCATCTCGTGCGGCAGGGTGACGTTTTCGTGGCCGGGAATGACGATGGTGACCCCACCGCCGGCGGGGCTGGTCTCGACGGTCACTCGCGCGTTGGGCACCACGCCGGCGTCCTTGAGTCGCGCGATCAGGTCGATGTCGCCCTGGACATGTTCGGTGAGCTGCCGGACGACCACCGCCACCGGTGACCCGGTGGGCAGCTCGGTCAACCGCACCAGGTCGGCGTCGTCGGCTCCGGATTCCGGGCCCACACCCAGGTCCAAAAGACCGGGGATCGGGTTGCCGAACGGGGAGGTGGTCGGGTGGTTGAGCACCTTGACCAGCCGGCGTTCGACGTCCTCGCTCATGACGTGTTCCCACCGGCACGCCTCGGCGTGCACTTCTTCCCACGGCACCCCGATGACGTCGACGAGCAGTCGCTCGGCGAGACGGTGCTTGCGCATCACGGCGATGGCCAGCGTCCTGCCCTTGTCGGTGAGCTCCAGGTGGCGGTCACCGGCCACGTGGAGTAGTCCGTCCCGCTCCATGCGGGAGACGGTCTGGCTGACGGTCGGCCCACTCTGGTCGAGCCGTTCGGCGATCCGGGCACGCAGCGGCGTGACGCCCTCTTCCTCGAGGTCGTAGATCGTCCGCAGGTACATCTCGGTGGTATCAACCAGCTCGTTCATTCAGCACCCTCCATTGACGCTGAGTCTACTTGGCCAGCTGCGTGAATGGGTCCAACGCGTCCTAGGCAAGCAGTATGCCCGCCGCTGATGCGGCGGGCATACTGTCTGCTACCTAGCTCTGGTTAGCGGCGTTAGCTCGCGTACGACCGTAGCCGATCCGCGCGCTCTCCGTTGCGGAGTTTGGCCATCACGTCCCGCTCGATCTGGCGGACCCGCTCGCGGGAGAGACCGAACAGCTTGCCGATCTGGTCTAGGGTCCGCGGTTGCCCGTCGTCCAGACCGAAACGCAACCGGATCACCTGATGCTCACGTTCGTCGAGAGTGGCCAGCACGCTGCGGATGTCGGTGTGCAACAGCTCGGCGATCACCGCGTTCTCGGCGGACATCGCCTCGGCGTCCTCGATGAAATCGCCCAACGGGGCTTCTTCTTCGGAGCCGACCGGCATGTCCAGGCTCACCGGGTCGCGGCTGTGCTCGAGTAGATCGTTGATCTTGTCGACCGGAATGCCGGATTCGGCGGCCAGTTCCTCGTCGGTGGCTTCACGTCCCAGGTTCTGGTGCATCTCCCGCTTGATCCGCGCGAGCTTGTTGACCTGCTCAACCAGGTGAACCGGGAGCCGAATGGTGCGGCTCTGGTCGGCCATGCCGCGGGTGATGGCCTGACGAATCCACCAGGTGGCGTACGTCGAGAACTTGAATCCCTTTGCGTAGTCGAACTTCTCCATCGCGCGGATCAGACCCAGGTTGCCCTCCTGGATGAGATCCAGCAGCGGCATGCCCCGGCCCGTATAACGCTTGGCCAGCGAAACCACCAGGCGCAGATTCGCTTCCAGCAGATGACTGCGCGCTGCCTCGCCATCGCGCACGACGGCGGCCAGATCGCGTTTGCGGTTCTCGCCGAGGCGCCTACGAGTTGCCAGCAGGTGCTGGGCGTAAAGCCCAACCTCGATGCGCTTGGCAAGTTCAACCTCACCTGCGGCGTTGAGCAACGCCGTCTTACCAATACCGTTCAGATAAACGCGCACCAGGTCCGCTGCAGGGCTTTGAGCGTCCAGATCGCCGTCAATCCTGGTAGTGGTGGCGTTCGCCATAGCGACCTCCCGGTTGGCTTGTACTGTCATGTGGTCTAACGACAGATCCGCCTTTGGAGTTCCCGCCGATTTGGCATCTCACACGACTTGACGTGCAGAAATGTGCCTCAGACCTGAGAATGTCCTGAGAAGTCCGGTCCGGCGGCCCGTTAGCCGGAACCGTCGCCGTAGTCCCGCCCCGTGTGCGGCTGCGGGTGCCGGCGAGCCTCGAGCGCCGGCCGCTCGGCGGTCGGGAACAACGGAGTGCGGCGCCGCGCATTGTCGAACCGCCGAGGCTCGTTGGCGCGGCGAGGCGGCCGGTCGTTGGCGATCAGCACGGCCATCCACGGCAATGGCACCGAGGCCGCCACGATCAGCAGGGAGATCAGGCCGTTGTGCCAGGCGCCGTAGGCGAGGGCGGCGAAGATGAGCGCCGGAACCCGGAACGCCATCAGGGTCACGTATTTACGTACCCGCGCGCGCTGCTGCTCTTCGTACGAAGGTTCGGCGGCGGTAATGAGCACCGGCCGGCCTTTGTTGCGGTCGAAGTCGTCGAACCTGTCGTCGAACCCCGGATCGGAGCCGCGCTTCATTCCTCCACTGTCCCACATGCGATCGATTCCGGCTTAGCCGGTTTAGCGGTCAGCAGTGCACCAGTAAGCAGTGCACAATGTCAGGTATGCAGACCCAGACGATCGAACGCACCGAGACCGACGAACGCGTCGACGACGGGACCGGCAGTGACACCCCCAAATACTTCCATTACGTCAAGAAGGACAAGATCGCCGAGAGTGCGGTGATGGGCAGCCACGTCGTGGCCTTGTGCGGTGAGGTATTTCCCGTCACGCGGGCGGCTAAGCCGGGCTCACCGGTCTGCCCGGACTGCAAGCAGATTTACGAGAAGCTCAAGCAGGGCTGATCAGGCCGGCGGCTCTGCCGCGGGGGTCTTGGGCAGCGGTAACGCCGAATCGGTCGAATCCGTGCCGGCACGCGTGCGCGCCAACAGCCACTTTCGTAGCCGATGGGCGTGAGTCGCCGGCGCTGGGAATTCCTCCTGGATGGCGGCGTTCAGTTCGGCGCCCAGCATGATGGCGAAGCCGCCGAAGAACGCGAACAACAGGAACGCGATCGGCGTGGACAGTGCGCCGTAGGTGTAGCCGGTGCTGGTGATCCACCCTAGGTAGACGCGCAGGCCCAGCGTGGCGATGACGAACACCGCGGTCGCCAGGATGGCACCGTAAATCAGTCGGTGCGTCGGCAGTGGTTCGGGCAGCGCGACCCGATACAACAGGATGACGCCGATCATCAGCCCGAGGATCAGCGCCGGGTAATAGCCGTAGTGCAGCACGTTGGCCAGGCCGTACGGGATGTGTTCGGCCACCTTGCGCGGGCCCAGCACCGCGACCGGCGCCATCACCACCGTGACTACCAGCATCACCAGGTAGAGGAACAGCGCGAAGAATCGCTGCCGTACCGGGTGGCGCAACGGTGTCTGGTCGTGCGCCTCGACGACGGAATCGACGAAGGACGACATCGCTGAAGACCCCGCCCACAGCGACAGCAGAAAACCCAACGACACCACCTCGCCACGGGCGTGCGCGGTGATGTCACGGATGGTCGGCTCGATGATCTCGTTGACGACGCTGGGGGAGAACAGACTGTGCGCCGCCGAGATCGCGCTGTGCACGATGCTGGGCAGGGCGTCAGGGCCGAACAGCGGGGCGACATAGGCCAGCGCGCCCAGCATGCCCAACAACAGCGGCGGGGTGGATAACGCTGACCAGAATCCCGCTTGCGCGGATTCCGAGAAAATCGAGTCATCCCAGCTTTTTGAAAGAGTCCTCAAGCTGATTCGCCAAATGTGGTGCCGGGACGGCTTTGCCGCGACCTGATCACTCATCGTCGTCCAGCATTGCCGACAAATACTCGCACAACCGACATTATTGTCGCCT
>DASZLQ010000028.1:0-3890 GCA_035552295.1 Mycobacterium sp.
CCGTGGCTCATCCCGAGGCACGACGACCACCACGCCGCGCGGATGCAAGAGGCCGGTCGCCAGTGCCGCATTGGGCGGCCAGCATTCCGTCGCAACCATCGTGGGTGGGAATTTCGGAGCGCCGGCAAGCACCTCTCCGCCACCGGTATCGATGTCGCACGCGGCCGACGCGCTCGCCAACCGCTGGCTCATCAACCGTTGGTAGCCCCAGGACGGTCGTTCCTCGGTCGCGCGCCCGTCGAGCCAGGAGAAATCCCAGCCGTCGACGGATACCGAGACGGCTTCGGCCACCAGGTCGTCGAATGTGCGAGCCATGGCCTGCATTGTGCGCCCAAATGTCGATCGGGTATCGCGTCAATCGTCATACCGGTGCCACCATCAACACGGAAGGGGACACCATCATGCAGTACTGCCTACTCATGCACCACCAGGAGGGCAGCGAGATCGGGCTGACCGAGGAAGACATGGCGCCCGCACGGGCGGCCTTCGCCAAGTATGCCGATGACCTGGACGCCGCCGGCGTTCTGATCGGCACCCAGGTGCTGCAATCGGCCGTCGTCGCCACTACCTTCACGGCACGCGACGGCACCCCGCGAATCCAGGACGGTCCATTCGCCGACACGAAGGAACGGCTTGGTGGGGTGTTCGTCATCGAGGTACCCGATCTCGACGCCGCACTGTCGTGGGCGAAGCGATGCCCGGCCGCCGAGTGGGGCTCGATCGAGCTTCGGCCCGTCGCGGTCACTTACGCCAGCGGAAAGGGTTGGTACCAGCCTGAGTGAGGTACCGGCCCGGGTGGCCGAGTTGGTTCGCGAGTCCTACGGTCGGCTGCTGGCGCTGCTGGCCGCACCGACCGGCGACATTCCGTCCGCCGAGGATGCCATCGGTGACGCACTGGAGCGTGCGCTCACCCGGTGGCCGGTCGAGGGAATGCCGGCCAACCCGGAAGGCTGGGTTCTCACCGTGGCCCGCAACCGCCTGCGCGACCGGTGGAAGTCGCACGCTTATCGAATGACCCGTCCACTGCCTGAAACAGACAGCGCAGCAATGCAATTCACTGATGATCCGCCGGACGTGGATGCGATTCCCGACCGCCGTCTCGAGCTGATGCTGGTGTGTGCGCACCCCGCAATAGCCGCCAACTGCCGCACGCCGTTGATGCTGCAGACGGTGCTCGGCATCGACGCCGCGGCCATCGCGCGGGCGTTCTCGTTGCCGCCTGCGACGCTGACGCAGCGTCTGGTCCGCGCGAAACGCCGGATCCGTGACGCGCACGTCCCGTTCGTGGTGCCGGCCCGCGCGGACCTCGAGGAGCGACTACCGGCCGTGCTGGAGGCGGTATACGGCGCGTGTGCGATCGACTGGCAGCTGGAACCGCGAGGGGCTCCGACCGAATCGTTATCCGCCGAGGCGCTGCGTTTGGCGCTGGTGCTAGCCGAACTATTGCCGGACGAGCCCGAGGCGCTCGGCCTGGCGGCGCTGGTATGCCTGTCCGAATCGCGTCGGCCGGCGCGCCGCACCAGCGACGGTGAGTTCGTGCCGTTGGACGAGCAGGACACCCGGCGGTGGGACTCCGCGATGATCGAGCGCGGCGAGGCACTGCTGCGCCGTGCTCACGGCATCGGCCGTCCCGGCCGTTACCAATACGAGGCGGCGATCCAGTCGACACACTGCGCCCGGGCGCAGTGTGGCCAGATCGACTGGGTCGCGCTGCGCAAATTGCATCGGGCGCTGCTGCGCGTTGCCCCGTCTTGGGGTGCGGGGGTTGCCCTAGCGGTGGTCGTCGGCGAGGCCGACGGGCCCGAAGCGGGATTGCGCACACTCGATGCGATCACCGACCCGGCGGTCGAGCGGTTCCAGCCGGCTTGGACCGCGCGGGCACATTTGCTGGCCAAAGCGGGCCGGCTCACGGCCGCGGCGGACGCCTATCGCAGGGCCATCGATCTCACCACCGATGCCGGCGTCGCGCGGTATCTGGGCCGGCGACTCGCCGCGGTCGCGGGGAGCATTGACTAGCGCTACGCCGGCGAGATTGCGGTGATGGTCGTGGTTGGAACCGCAATCACAGCCTTGACGGCAATCTCGGTCGCCCTTAGGCCCGGGCCGTGGTGGTCTCCCCGGACGCGATCTCGGGAGCCAGCGGCGCGATGGCACCGAGTATTTCGGTCACCGTTCCAGCGGGAACTCCAGCGGCGGCCAGTGCGTCGGCCAAGTGCCGGGCCACCAGACTGAAGTGGTGCATGGTGATTCCGCGGCCCTGGTGCACTTGCTTCATCGGCGCACCGGTGTAGGGCTCGGGCCCGCCGAGTGCGGCCGCGAAGAACTCGGCCTGTTTGCCTTTGAGGCGGTTCATCTTCGTTCCGGTGAAGAAGCCTGACAGTCGATCATCGGCGAGCACACGAACGTAGAAGTCCTCGACGACGACTTCGATCGCCTCGTGCCCGCCGATCCGGTCGTAGACGCTGTACGGCTCGGGCTTGCGGAAGCGTGCCAGTAATCGCATGCCACCAGGGGATCATTTCGGCATTGCCCGTCGGTTAGTGTGCCATCACACCCGGATTACTCGCTGTAACAAGCGGATTGCCCCTACGTAGCACAACTTGCGCTGCCGCGTGCGGCACGGGGCCGGTTCACATGCCCGCAATCTGCAGCCAATTGCCGACCGATGTCCTAGGTTGGCTCTATGGCCCACGTCACAGGAGCGAAACCCGATGAACCTTGGTGACTTAACGAGCTTGGTGGAAAAGCCGTTCGCGGCGGTTTCCAACATCATCAACACCCCGAACTCGGCTGGGCGATATCGACCGTTCTATCTCAGGAATCTGCTCGACGCAGTGCAGGGCCGCACACTCGAGGATGCGGCGGCGGGCAAGGTCACCCTCATCACCGGAGGATCGTCGGGCATCGGTGCGGCCGCCGCGAAGAAAATCGCGGAAGCGGGTGGGGTTGTGGTGCTGGTCGCCCGCACGCTGGAAAACCTGGAGAAGGTGGCCGACGAGGTCCGCGGTGACGGCGGCACCGCGCATGTGTATTCGTGCGATCTGACCGACATGGACGCCATAGCCGCGATGGCCGATCAGGTGCTCGATGAGCTTGGCGGCGTCGACATCCTGATCAACAACGCGGGGCGCTCCATTCGGCGCTCGCTGGAGTTGTCCTACGACAGAATCCACGACTACCAGCGGACCATGCAGCTCAACTACCTTGGCGCGGTCCAGCTGATCCTCAAGTTCATTCCAGGCATGCGCGAGCGTGGCTTCGGACAGATCGTCAATGTGTCCTCGGTCGGTGTGCAGACCCGCGCACCCCGCTTCGGCGCCTACATCGCCAGCAAGGCGGCGCTGGACAGCCTGTGCGACGCACTGCAGGCCGAAGTCGTCAACGACGACGTTCGATTCACCACGGTGCATATGGCGCTGGTGCGCACGCCGATGATCAGCCCGACCAGGATGTATGACAAGTTCCCGGCGCTGACGCCAGATCAGGCCGCCGGCGTGATCACCGACGCGATCGTGCACCGGCCGCGGCGCGCCAGTTCACCGTTCGGGCAATTCGCCGCCGTCGCCGACGCGGTGAACCCCGCGGTCATGGACCGCCTGCGCAACCGCGCCTTCGGCATGTTCGAAGACTCCGACGCTGCGAAGGGCGGCGAATCCACAACCGACACAGGGGATTCGAAGCAGTTCGACAGACGCAGTGAGACGTTTGTGCGAGCAACGCGTGGGATCCATTGGTGACACCATGAGCCTCCCGAAACCCGACACTGACACCACGGTCGTCATCACCGGCGCCTCCTCCGGTATCGGCGCCGAACTGGCTCGCGGCCTGGCCCGCCGTGGCTTCCCGCTGTTGCTCGTCGCGCGCCGCCGTGAGCGGCTCGACGAGCTCGC
>DASZLQ010000029.1:0-7720 GCA_035552295.1 Mycobacterium sp.
CGGCGATATTTGTCGGTGCCCTTGGTTAGTTTCGGAGTTATGAGTTCGAGCGGCATCGTAGATCGAGAAGCGATCACGGCGGCGTTCGATGCGGTCGATGCCGCGTTCGACGGTGTGGCGGGGCTGGGATTCGACGCGTTGACCACCCAGGAGTGCTTGGGGCTGTTGGAGCGCAGTGAACGGTGGCGTCGACGGTTACCGGTCCCCGAGCATCAACTGATCAATCACCTTGCCCGCCAGGCCACTCCGGAAGAGTTGGGCGGCAAGCTGTCGCACGCGATCGCCGAGCGTACGCTGATCGGCCGCGCCGAAGCGTCGCGGCGCATTAAAGAGGCCGCTGACCTCGGTCCGCGCCGTGGCCTGACGGGTGAACCGTTGGCGCCGGTGTTGGCCGCCGCTGCCGACGCACAGCGCGAGGGCAAGCTGGGGGCCGGGCAGGTGGCCGTGATCCGGCGTTTCCACCACCAGCTGCCTGGCTGGGTCGACCACGCTACCCGCGAGCAAGTCGAAGCGAAGTTGGCCGAGGAGGGCACGCAGTTTCGTCCCGAACAACTGGCCGAACTGGCCGATACCCTCGCCGACTGTATCAACCCCGACGGCACCTACACCGACGAAGATCGGGCGCGGCGGCGCGGCCTGACCTTGGGCAACCAACAAGGCGACGGGATGTCGGAACTACGCGGCCTGATCACCCCCGAGCTGCGCGCCACCCTCGAGGCCGCGCTGGCCAAGCTGGCCGCGCCCGGCATGTGCAACCCGAACGATGACACCCCGGCGGTGGACGGGCCACCCACCCAAGAGGCCATCGACAAAGACGCCCGCTCGGCATCCCAGCGCCAGCACGACGCGCTGAACGCCGCGCTACGGGCGCTGTTGGCGTCGGGGAAACTGGGCCAACACAACGGCCTGCCCGCCTCGATCATCGTTACCACCACCCTGGCCGAGCTGGAAGCCGCCGCGGGGCGCGGACTCACCGGCGGGGGCAGCATCTTGCCCATGAGCGATGTCATCCGCCTGGCCCGCCACGCCCGCCACTACCTGGCCATCTTCGACGAGGGCAAGGCCCTGGCGCTGTACCACACCAAACGACTCGCCTCCCCAGCACAACGAATCGTGTTGTACGCCAAGGATCGTGGCTGCACCGCGCCCGGCTGCACCGTGCCCGGGTACTACAGCGAGGTCCATCACGTCATCGGCTACGCCACCTGCCGCTGCACCGACGTCAACAACCTGACCTTCGGCTGCCCCACCCAACACCACATCGTCCAACCCGGCGGCTGGAGCACCCGCAAAAACGCCCGCGGCGACACCGAATGGATCCCACCTCCACACCTCGAGCGGGGCCAACCGCGAACCAACACCTACTGGCACCCCGAAAAACTCCTCCACGACGCCGACGATGACGACGACGCGGCATAGCACCTGGGTACCGCTATAGCAGCTTGATCTGTCCGGGCTCGGGCTCGGCCGGCTCCAGAAGCTGGGGACCGTTGTTGCGAATGCTGTTGACCAGCGTCGACACCTGGCGCAGCTCGATATCGCCCGCGTCCGGCGGGCGGGCCAGCAGTTCGGAATCAAGCTCGGCGTCGGGATTCAGCCAGGAGTCCCAATCGGCTTGGGCAAGCATCAACGGCATCCGGTCGTGGATCTCGGCAAGTTCGCCCACAGCGTCGGTGGTGATAACCGTGCAACTCAGCAGCGGCGCAGCATCTTTGGCGGGCTTCCACACCGCCCACAGTCCCGCCGCGAACAGCGGCTCGCCGTCGCTGCGGTACATGTAGAACGGCGTCTTGCGCGACTTCTTACCGGCCGGGGTATCGGCGTTGACGCGCCACTCGTAGTAACCGTCCATCGGCACCAGGCAGCGCTTGCTCTTGGCCGAACCGCGGAAGGCGGGCGAGGTGCTGACCTTGTCGGCCCGGGCGTTGATCAGCAACGGACCCTTGTTCTCGGGCGCTCCGTCAGGACCGGCTTTGACCCATGGGGGGATCAAACCCCAGCGCATGAGCCGGACACGCCGAGTGGGTTCGTCGTCGGGCTCGCTGTGGCGGGTGACGACAGTGGCGATCGTGGCTGTCGGAGCCACGTTGTAATTGGGCGCCCCGGTATCGGGCGCGGCACTGGTGGCCTCGTCGATCGCCTTGATCTTCTCGGCCAGTTTGGCCGGATCCGTCGTGACCGCAAACCGTCCACACATGACTTCCATGGTGCCTGGTGGCCACGACGCCCGCCCACACGGCAGGATAAAGCGAGTGAGCGGTACCGATTCGTGGACGGCCCCACATACGACGGCGCCGGTGCGCGCGACCGTAGCCGTTCCCGGCTCGAAGTCACAGACCAACCGGGCGCTGCTGCTGGCGGGGCTAGCGGCCGCCCAGGGTCAAGGCACGTCGACCATCAGCGGAGCGCTGCGCAGCCGGGACACCGACCTGATGATCGGAGCGCTGCGCACCCTGGGATTGTCCGTCGACGGGGCCGGGTCCGAACTTACCGTCAGTGGCCGCATCGCCCCCGGCCCAGGGGCCCGGGTGGACTGCGGCCTGGCGGGCACGGTGTTGCGTTTCGTTCCGCCGTTGGCAGCACTGGCCCACTCGGCGGTGGACTTCGACGGCGACGAGCAAGCCCGCGTCCGGCCCATCGCGCCGCTGCTGGACGCGCTGCGAGGTCTCGGCGTCCGGATCGACGGGACCGGTCTGCCCTTCCGGGTACAGGGCACCGGATCGGTCGCCGGCGGCACCGTTGCGATAGATGCCTCGGCGTCGTCGCAGTTCGTGTCCGGCCTACTGTTGTGCGCCGCGTCGTTCACCGACGGCCTGACCGTGCAGCACACCGGTTCGGCGCTGCCCTCGGCACCACACATCGCGATGACGGTGATGATGCTGCGGCAGGCCGGAGTCGACGTCGACGACTCGGTCCCCAACCGCTGGCAGGTGCGCGCCGGCGCGGTCGCGGCCCGGCACTGGGAAGTCGAACCCGACCTGACGAACGCCGTTCCATTCCTGGCCGCCGCCGTAGTCAGCGGCGGAACGGTGCGCATCACCGGCTGGCCCGCGACCAGCGTGCAACCCGCCGGCAACATTCTGGACGTCTTCGCGAAGCTGAATGCCGTTGTCACCCACACCGATTCCTTCCTGGAAGTGCGGGGCTCGGCGGGCTACGACGGGTTCGATGTCGACCTGCGTGCCGTGGGTGAGCTGACGCCATCGGTGGCGGTGCTGGCGGCCCTGGCGAGTCCGGGGTCGGTGTCACGGCTGAGCGGCATCGCCCATTTGCGCGGGCATGAGACGGATCGGCTCGCCGCGCTGAGCGCCGAGATCAACCGCCTCGGCGGCAACTGCGCCGAAACCCCCGACGGCCTGAAGATCACCGCGACACCGCTGCGGCCCGGCATCTGGCGCGCTTACGCCGATCACCGGATGGCGATGGCCGGCGCGATCATCGGGCTGCGGACGGCCGGAGTTCAGGTGGACGACATCGGCGCCACCACCAAGACGCTGCCGGACTTCCCGCAGCTGTGGGCGCGCATGCTGGCCGACCTGGGGGCACCGCCCGCTTGCGGGGGAGAGCCCGTTTGAGGCCCGGCGACTACGACGAGTCCGACGTCAAAGTCCGGTCCGGCAAGGGATCGCGACCGCGAACCAAGACTCGTCCCCAGCACGCCGACGCCGAGGCCGCCATGGTGGTCAGTGTCGACCGCGGCCGCTGGGGGTGTGTGCTGGGCGGCAGCCCCGATCGCCGGGTCACCGCGATGCGGGCCCGCGAGCTGGGCCGCACACCGATCGTCGTGGGCGACGATGTCGATTTGGTCGGCGATCTGTCCGGGCGGCCGGACACCCTGGCCCGCATCGTGCGCCGCGGGCCGCGGCGAACGGTGTTGCGGCGCACCGCCGATGACACCGACCCCACCGAGCGAGTGGTGGTCGCCAATGCCGACCAACTACTGATCGTGGTGGCGATGGCGGACCCGCCGCCGCGCACCGGTCTGGTCGACCGGGCCTTGATTGCCGCCTACGCCGGCGGGCTGACACCCATCCTGTGCCTGACCAAGACCGACCTGGCGCCGCCGGAGCCGTTCGAGGAGCAGTTCGTCGATCTGGACTTGACGGTGGTCGCCGCGGGCCGCGACGATCCCCTGCTCGCGGTCGCGGACTTGCTCGCCGGCAACATCACCGTCCTGCTCGGCCATTCCGGGGTGGGCAAGTCGACATTGGTGAATCGTCTTGTGCCCGAAGCAGATCGGGCCGTCGGCGAGGTGACCGAGATCGGCAGGGGGCGACACACCTCGACGCAGTCGGTGGCTCTCCCTTTAGGTGAGCCACTGGAGACGGCGGCGCAGGGCTCCGGCTGGGTGGTCGACACCCCGGGAATCCGTTCGTTCGGGTTGGCCCACATCCAACCCGACGACGTGCTGCTGGCTTTCTCGGATCTGGCTGAGGCGATTCAGGACTGCCCGCGTGGCTGCGGTCACATGGGGCCGCCTGCCGATCCCGAATGCGCACTGGACACCCTGTCCGGGCCGGCCTTTCGCCGCGTCGGGGCGGCCCGGCGGCTGCTGGCGGCACTCAACCAGACTTAGCCAGTCGCATACCGAGCTCGTCGGGAGGCACCAGATGCCCGTCGGTGCAGCGGATTTCCACGCTGGCCTCGGCTCCGCAGCCAAGATGTGCGAGCCGCAGGCGGTTGCGGCCAGGCAGGTGGTGTCGGCCCCACTCGAACATCGCCCAGATCACCGGCATGAAGTCGATGCCGGCATCGGTGAGGACGTACTCGTCACGACTGCGCTGCCCGGGTTCGCGGTAGGGCCGCCGTGCCAGTAGCCCGAGGTCGACCAGCTCGGCCAGCCGCGCGGAGGTGGCGGCCTTGGTGATGCCGACCCGGCGGGTGAAGTCGTCGAACCGGGTGGTGCCGTAGTACGCCTCGCGCATGATGAGCATCGCGGATTTGGTGCCGACCACCGACATGGTCTTTTCGATCGCGCACTCGCCAACAGCCGACCACTTCTCCCGGTCGGCCAGCGCGCCCTGCAGAAATGTCATGTAAATCACCTCCCACTCTGGGTTGCTTTCAGCATACCTAGGTGTTTACCTGGGTACAGCTGGAAATACCTAGCTTCTGGACTCAAGGAGGAGCCATGACTCAGGGCCGCGACGCCGTGATCGTGGGTGCAGTCCGCACCCCCATCGGCAAAGGCAAGGCCAGCGGCGCGTTGCACGACGTGCTGCCCGCCGACCTGCTGGCCCACAGCCTGCGCGAACTGGTCGCGCGCACCGGCGTGGACGCGGCGCAGATCGACGATGTCATCGCCGGTGCCGTCACCCAGGTCGGCGACCAGGCCGTCAACATCGCGCGCAACGCGTTGTTGGGCGCCGGGTTCCCGGAGTCGGTTCCCGGCGTGACCATCGACCGCCAGTGCGGCAGTAGCCAGCAGGCGATCAGCTTCGCCGCCCAGGGCCTGCTCGCCGGCGCTTACGACCTTGTCATCGCCGGTGGCGTGGAGTCGATGGGCCGTGTTCCGATGGGCAGCTCGGTACTGCCGGGCAGCAACCCGTTCGGCGAGGACATGACCCGGCGCTACCCCGATGGGCTGGTGCCACAGGGCATCAGCGCCGAACTGATCTCAGCGAAGTGGGGCTTTTCGCGCACCCAGCTCGACGAGTTCTCCGCGTCCAGCCATGAAAAAGCGGCCCGGGCCACCAAGGACGGCCTCTTCGACAACGAGCTGATCCCGATCGCCGGACTGGAAACCGACGAGATCATCAGGCCCGCCACCACTGTGGAAACCCTGGCCACGTTGCAACCGTCGTTCTACAGCGAAGCGGCCAAAGAGCGCTTCCCGCAAATCAATTGGTCGATCACAGCCGGCAACTCCTCGCCGCTCTCGGACGGCAGCGCCGCGGTCTTGATCACCACCAGCGAAGTTGCCGCCAAGCTGGGCTTGCGCCCGCTGGCCCGGATCCACACCACGACCGTGGTGGGCTCCGACCCGCTCTACATGCTGACCGGCATCATTCCCGCCACCGAGAAGGTGCTACACCGCGCCGGGCTGACGCTGGCCGACATCGACCTGTTCGAGGTGAACGAGGCGTTCGCTCCCGTCGTGCTGGCGTGGGCCAAGGACGTGGATGGGGAGCAAAAACACATCCTGGCTCGGACCAACGTGAACGGCGGTGCCATTGCCATCGGCCACCCGTTGGGCGCTAGCGGTGCTCGCATCATGACAACGCTCGTCAATGCGCTCGAACAGCGCGGCGGTCGCTACGGGCTGCAGACGATGTGCGAGGGCGGCGGCATGGCCAACGCCACAATCATCGAGCGGTTGGGCTAACGGGCCTAATCAGATCCACAACAGAGAACAGTGCGTGCGCTGGTCGCGGGGGCTCTCTTTCACAAGGGCCGGGTCACGCGGAGCGGTTGCTCATACCGCATTGCCATTACCGAAGGCGGCATTGACATGCGCTCGGCGTCGTGGCGGCGATTGTTCACCGTCGAAACCGAATTGCCACGTTGAATCAGGCGTACTGTCCGCCATATCAGCTTCGGGCAGAGGAGCCGACATGTCCGCGACCGATCACGACTGGACCCAGCCAGCGGCGCTTGCGATCCCTGAAGAGGGTTACTTCCAACAGGAGCGTGGGCGGTACGGTCCGATATATCCGCGGACACCGGCCTGCTACGGATTCTCCATTATCGCGAAGGTCAAGGAGGGCCGGGAGGAAGCTGTCCGCGCCTACGGGAAACAGATTCAAGACGCCATCGCCATGAGCCCAGACGTGCTCGCCCCACTTCGGCTGCACTACCTGCGCTGGGTGCTGTTCGATGTCGGCTCGGGGCTGCACTTCCAGTACCAGGGCATCTTCGACACGGACTTCGACAAATACACCGAGGACGCGGTGGCGCTCTTCAGCCAGACCGGCATCACGACCGTGTTCAGTAATCTCGAAGGATTCCCAGAAGATTGGAAGGAAAACCCAACGGCCTTCGTCAAGTTCGTCCGCGATCACCAGTACCCAAGTTTCCTGGAATACGGCGAGTACCCATACGTGACAGCCGACGAGATCAAGAAGGCGCTGCGACTCAAGTCGGCGTTCTCCGACATGCTCGACCAGATGCAGTAAGCGCGAAAGCGCGTGCGGGCAATGCTCGAACTCGACGATATACAGCACATCCTGCTGACCCGCACTCCGGCGATGACGGGGCGCTATGAGTTCCTGTCCTTCGACGATCCCGCCGGTGGCCGGGCGTGGTTGAGCGAGCTGACCGACCGGGTTCAGTCGGCCGCCGATGTGGCCGCCACCATGGATAGCTCAGAGCGTTGGATCACATTGGCATTCACCTGCAACGGTCTGCGAGCCCTCGGAGTGGCAGAGGAATCACTGGCCACCTTTCCCCCGGAGTTCCAAGAGGGCATGGCTGCGCGGGCCGACATCCTGGGCGACACGGGTGCTAATCACCCCGATCATTGGGTAGATCGCCTGGCCGGTGATGACGTGCACGCCATCGCGATCTTGTTCGCTCGCACCGAGGCAGAGCATCGCCGGGCCACTGGCGAGCACGACAAGCTGGTTGCCCGATGCCAGGGAGTCCGCAGCCTGTCGGTGCTGGATTTGAACGCCACCCCGCCGTTCAACTACGCCCACGACCACTTCGGCTTTCGCGACCGGCTCTCGCAGCCCGTGATAGAGGGGGCGGGCGAAGAGCCGACGCCGGGCTCGGGGCCGCC
>DASZLQ010000030.1:0-7016 GCA_035552295.1 Mycobacterium sp.
TCGTCGGCGATTCGCCCGATGACCGGGTCGTCGAGGACCTTGCCCTGAGCGATCGGCGACCACGCCTCGATCGCGATGCCGTGCTCTTTCCCGTACGAGCGGACCCGTTCATTAACAAAGTAGGGATGGACTTCCACCTGATTGACCGCCGGGACAGTGTCGGATTCCTTCGCCAGTCGGTCCAGATGCGCGGGTTGGAAGTTCGACACTCCGATGCTGCGGGCCCGTCCGTCCCGGGCGAACTCTTCGAGGACATTCCAGGTGGACACGAAGTCGCCGCCGTAGAGTGTCGGCAATGGCCAATGAATGAGAAACAAGTCAACGTAATCGGATTCGAGCGCGCCCAACGTTTGAGCAAACTCACGTCGGGCATCGTCGGGCTTGTGGAAGCCGTTGTTGAGCTTGCTGGTGATGAAGACATCGGCGCGGTGCAAGCCCGCAGCGCGGATGCCCTGACCGACTTCCCGCTCGTTTCCGTACATCTGTGCTGTGTCGATGTGTCGATAACCGATCTCAAGGGCGGCCCTCACTGCCCCGGCGGTCTCCGCAGGCTTGATCTGGAAGACACCGAAACCAAGCTGCGGGATGCGCGCGCCGTCATTCAGTTCGATTGCAGGAATACTGCTCATGATTGACTTCCTCCTCCGATGGCAGTGTCTCGACTCGTCCCTCCCATAATCGCGCCCAACCAAGCACCAGTCGTCACAGCTAACCCCCAATAAACCGCCTACCAGCTGGTATCTGGGACTACCTGTTGGCAGCAAGACGACAAAGATCGATCGTGTCCGAACTACCTGCGCAGGCACTGTGCGATTCGGGTCCCATTTTTATTCAATTATTGTGACCGCGTTGCTCTTTCGCCGCGCCAGCACCTGCGGAGAGCGGGATAGGTCGCCGTCACAGCGGGCCGACACGTAAAGACGATTCCACTTGGTGCCAGGGTGAGTATGGCTGGCTATTGATAGGTAGACCCAGATTGCAGGTAGCCGGAACCAGAGACTGCTGTCAGCGAGGAGGACATCGGTTCGATGGAGCGCAATGCTGGGACTTGTCCAGTTGAGGGTCAGCCACCCAAGGATTGCCACGATGCGAATCAAACTTAAGCACCCCTGTTAGGAAGGGCAGCTGCCGCGACGGCCGCAGCGGCCGATCCTGGTTATCAGGCGTCTTGGCTCCTACGGCTCAGGACCCGAATGCCAATAGCGCGGCAATGTTCAGCTCAACGAGTCCACGCCACCGCGTCAGTCCATCCCCACGGCGGCGAGGCCGGTCTGGTCTGAATCCGCTAACAACGAGAAGCATTGTGCAACAGGCATATCAGCGATATGCAGGAACACGAGAAGGGAAATCTAATGACTACTACATGCCGCCTTTCCGACGATGAGGTGCGGGAGTTCGATGCCCCGCGCAGCCTGACAGAGAACCTGCAGAAGGTCCTCGTTGACCTCATAGAACTGCATTTGCAGGGCAAACAGGCGCACTGGAATCTCGTCGGGACCAACTTCCGCGATTTGCACCTGCAGCTCGACGATATCGTCGATACTGCACGCGAAGCCAGCGACACCATCGCCGAACGGATGCGCGCCCTCAACGCGGTCCCCGACGGGCGATCGGACACCGTTACGGCGTCTACGACACTGCCTGCGATCCCACCGGCCGAGCTGAGTACCACCGATACTGTCAACCTTGTCACCACTCGGATCTATGCTGCCGTCAACACCATCCGCATCGTGCATGACGACGTCGATGTCGCAGACCCCTCTAGCGCAGACCTGCTGCACGCCATCATCAACGCCTTGGAAAAGGCCGCCTGGATGCTCAAATCCGAGAACCAGAAGATCTGAGTCGACGACGACACAGAATCGAACACCCGCGGGCAGATAACACGCGTTTCTGGTCAGCGGGCCTCGAGGTGATCACCGCTACCAGCCGGCGGTGGTCGTCGGCGGCAAGGCCCTAGTGTCGTGGTTGGCGATGTGCGCGTCGAAGAGGACGTAGCCCGTGCCGTCGACGCCGCCGGTGAGCGGTTCGGCGGTGTCGACGTCTGGGTGAACAACGCCAGGGCGATCGCTGTGGAACCAACCCAACCACGCCCACCGCATCTGCGGACATGGCCGAACCCGGCACATGCTCACATTTCGCCGCCGATCAATAGGATCCGCGCCGGCGGGGCGGCCGAGTCCGCCGATGCCGGGGATCGCTGTGAATCGCCTGCGGCCGCAAAACCCATATCGTTCCCGGGACACTGGCGAACGCGGCCGACGGCGACCGCCTTGTCTCTTCGTCGCACAGTCCGGAGATCATGGCCGACGCGGCCACCGAAATCATCTCCCACCCGGCCCGGCAAGCAACAGGCAGCTGATACATGGACGCTGAGGTTCTGCACGAGGAGTCGCGGACCTGTCTGCCTACGGCGGTGAGACCAACCGGTTGCTGGCCCCTGTCTGGATTGAGCGGCGCCGCGTGGCCTTGCCGCAGATGCACTCTAAGCTGCTGGGCTCGAGGGCCGAAACAACGACGGAGGTCGACATGACGGTTTCCAGGCCATCGGCGGCGGATATCGACGCCGCGGCCAACCACTTCGGCTTCCACCTCGATGCCGGTGGCCAACGCGAGTATCTGGCGGTGGTGGACCACATGCTGAGGTCCTACGACGCCGTCGACGAGCTGTACAACACGTTCGCGCGCCCGCAGGCTCCCGAGCGCGTGTACCGGTTCCCGCAGCCTGGCGATAATCCACTCGGCGCCTGGTACGTCACCACCGAAATCGCCTCCGGCTCCGACGGGCCACTATCGGGCAGGGCGGTGGCGGTCAAGGACAACATCGCGGTCGCCGGCATTCCGATGATGAACGGATCACGCGCGGTGGAGGGATTCGTCCCCAGCCGTGACGCGACCGTCGTCGAGCGGCTGCTTGCCGCCGGGGCAACCATCGCGGGCAAAAGCGTCTGCGAGGATCTTTGCGCTTCGGGGTCCAGTTTCACCTCCGCCTCCGGCCCGGTGCGCAACCCGTGGGACACCACCCGCGAAACGGGCGGGTCATCCAGTGGCAGCGCCGCTCTCGTGGCCGCCGGTGCCGTCGATCTGGCCCTCGGCGGCGACCAAGGCGGGTCGATTCGGATCCCGGCATCGCTGTGCGGCGTTGTCGGGCACAAGCCGACCCACGGGCTGGTCCCCTACACGGGGGCGTTCCCAATCGAGCGGACCATCGATCACCTCGGTCCGCTGACGCGCACCGTCGCCGACGCCGCGCTGCTGCTCACGGTGCTCGCCGGACCCGACGGCCGCGACCCACGCCAGGCCTCCGAGCCAGCCACGGTCGACTACAGCGCCGCACTGACCGGTGACGTGGCCGGTCTGCGGGTGGGTATTCTCACCGAGGGCTTCGGGCAGCCCGGCTCACAACCAGATGTAGACGACCTCGTGCGGTCGTCAGCACAACGGTTCACCGAGATCGGTTGCGCCGTCGGCGAAATCAGCGTGGGGTGGCACCGCCACGCCATTGACCTATTCACCGTCATTTTCACCGACGGGACCACGTATCAGATGCTCGAAGGCAACGGATACGGGCTCGGCATGGATGGTCTCTATGATCCAGAACTCATGGCGCACTTCGCAAAACAGCGCGCCATCAAGGCCGATCAGTGCGCCAACACGATCAAGGCGACGGCGCTGTGCGGCCACTACGGCCTGAAAACGCTTGGCGGCGTGTCCTACGCGAAGGCGCGCAATCTGCTGCCGCAGGTGCGCGCCGCCTACGATGCGGCGCTCGCCCAATACGACGTACTGGTGATGCCCACGGTGCCCGGTACGGCCGACACGCTGCCGACGGGCAGCCCTCAAGACGTCGCGCTGCTCGGACGTGCCCTGGGCAAGGCGTTCAACACCGCGCCCATCGACATCACCGGCCACCCCGCAATCTCGGTGCCCGCCGGTCTGGTCGACGGCCTGCCCGCCGGAATGATGATCGTGGGCAAGCGATTCGACGACGCCACGGTGCTACGGGTCGCCGACGCGTTCGAATCGCTCTGCGGGGGTTTCCCCGCGGCCCCTACCGCGAAGGCGTGAAGGTTATGCCCGGCAGAGGATTTCGCCGTGCGGGATCGCCAGCCAGCCGTCCGGGGCGGCGGCCCAAGACAGCCAGGCCGCAGAGATCTCCTCAAGCTGTGCGGGACTGGCCAGACCCAAACGCAACAGCTCGCGCGCCACGTCGGAATGAAGAATCCGGTCGGCCCACATTCCGCCCCACCACTCGCGGGTCGCTGCCGTCGCGTAGCACCACAGGCTGCCCGTTGGCGTGACGTCGTCGAATCCTGCCTCGAAGGCCCACGACAGCAGTCGCCGGCCGGCATCCGGTTCGCCGCCGTTGGCACGAGCCACCTGTTGGTAGAGGTCGCGCCAAAGATCCAGCTCCGGGAGCCGCGGGAACCAGATGAACCCGGCGTAGTCGGCATCTCGAGCCGCCACAATTCCGCCCGGGCGGCACACTCGGCGCATCTCGCGCAGCGCGCGAACCGGAGCGGCGACGTGCTGCAGCACCTGGTGAGCGTGAACGACATCGAACGCGTCGTCTGGAAAGTCGAGTTTGTGGACGTCGGCGGTGGCAAACGAGACGTTGAACAGGTTGCGCCGCTCGACCTCACCGCGCGCCACGTTGAGAACGCCGGCGAATTGGTCGACGGCTTGCACGGGGCCCGGCGCGACCCGGGCGGCGAGATCGGCAGTGATCGTTCCGGGGCCGCATCCAATGTCGAGCACGGATGACGCGGGCGTCAGGTAGGGCAGCAAGTAGGCCGCAGAGTCCTGCGTGGTGCGTCGCTGGTGACTGCGCAGCACCGATTCGTGATGTCCGTGCGTGTAGGTAGCCGAACGTTGGTCGTTCATGATGCAGAAGCTTACGGGGGCTGGTCACATTATGAAATTAGCGTCCCACCATATGAGAACTAGTCGACGGGCACGTTGAGGATCGGGCGGTCGACGCCGGCACCGGGACCGTCGAAATGCCACCACTCCCCGGAGTACGGGGCCAGCCCGCCGTACTGCATGGCGTCCCGCAACCGGGCCCGGTTCGCCTGGGCGTCAGCGCTTACCCCCTGGGTAGCGAATGCGGTTGCCCGCGAGGAGAAGTCGTCGAAGTCAGTGCCCATATCGGCCAGGCACAGCCCGTCGACCTGCCGCTCGGGCGGGCACTGCGGTTGCACGCTGGTAAAGGTCACGTCAACCGAACGTCCGGACTCATGGCTGTGCGCATACTGGCCCGGACGGGCAACCCAGGCCGGGTTGGGGACCACGTTGAACATCCTGACCTGAACGTCGTGTGGCCGGTAACAGTCCCAGAACACCATCAGGTGGCCCTGGGGGCGCAGCGCCGTCGCGGCAGTCGCGAGGCCTGAAGCCATGGATTGGTGCACAAGGCATCGGGCGTCGGACGGATACAACTGAGTGGCGGTGAAATTGTTCGTGGTCGCGTAGCGCAGGTCGATTACGGCGTCGGGTACCACGGTCCGGACGTCGACGAATCCGGCGGCACGTGCCGCGTCGCTGACGGGCGGCACGTCGGGGCCGGCCTGCGCGGTTGCAGCACCGGACACCGCGAGCACTCCGGCGGCCAGCACGAGCGGAATGACTTGACCCATGAGACGCATCTAGTCATTGTCGCGGTTCGCTCTCGATCAACGGGGTAAGGCGATGGCGAATGGCGCGCCTTCGCGCGGCAAAGAAGGATTTCGCGGCCATTGATGACGGGTGCCAGCGCCCTGCGCACTTAGTTGTCAGGTCCCGGGCATGCCGATGCGGATGTTTTTGGCTTGGAGGAATTCATACAGCCCGTCGGAGCCGCCGCTGCGGCCGAAGCCGCTGTGTTTGTAGCCGCCATAGGGTCCCTGGGGTTCGATGTCGCTGTGGGTGTTGATCCACACCGAACCGGCTTCGAGTCTTCGGGCGACGCGGTGGGCGCGGTGCAGATCCGTCGTCTGCACGAAGGCGTTGAGACCGAACTGGGTGTCGTTGGCCAGGCTGATGGCATGGTCTTCGTCGCGGAACCGCATCACCGAGACCACCGGCCCGAACGTTTCGTATTGGGCCAATGCGGCACTGTTGTCGACCTCGGCGAAAACGGTTGGTTCGATGTAGAAACCGTTGCCGAGTTCGCCGCCAATCCGGTGCCCACCGAGAATGAGCTCCCCAGTCTTGGTGGTAATCGTGTCGTCTATGACAGCCATGATCCGTTCGGCGGCATTTTCGCTGATAACCGGCCCGAACAACACATCGGGCCGCAACGGATCGCCCACGGGAGCGGATTGCACCATAGCCAGGAATTTATTCAGAAAGGCATCGTAGATGCTGTCGTGGACCAGGATTCGGCTGGCGCAGGCGCAGCTTTGGCCGGACTGAGTCAGCGGTCCCTGGAAGGCGGCCAGGGTAGCGGCGGTGTCGAGGTCGGCGTCGGCGAACACGATATTGGCCGATTTCCCGCCGAGTTCGGCGATCACCGGCGTCAGATTGCCTGCAGCGGTGCGCAATACCTGGCGGGCGGTGTCGTGGCCGCCGGTGAAATGGATCTTTCCGATCCCGGGATGCGCGACCAACGCTTGCCCGCCATCCGCCTTTGCCGGCAGCACATTGAGCAGTCCCGGTGGGAGCCCAGCCTCAAGACACAGCTCACCGAATCGCAACGGCGCCAACGGAGCTAGCTCGGAGGGCTTGAGAATGACGGCGTTGCCGGCGGCTAGTGCCGGTGCGACGGCTAAGCCAATGACGACCAGGGGGCCGTTCCACGGCGTGATTACGGCGACCACCCCGTAGGGTTCACGTTCGACGATGTTGACGTCGAAGCTGCCGCTGACGGGAGTGCTCAGCCCGTGAGCTTTGTCCACATAACCGGCGTAGTAGCGCAGAAATCGCTCAGTGAGTACCGAGTTTCCGGCCATTGCCAGGGGCACCCCGTAGTCATAGGCGTTGACGGCCGCTAGCTCAGTGGCGTTCTGCGCCACCAGATCCGCCAATCCCATCAGCAG
>DASZLQ010000031.1:0-4059 GCA_035552295.1 Mycobacterium sp.
GACAAGGAAGTCATGTACTTCAAGGACTTCAACTCCGGGGCGATGATCCAAAACGTCGTCGACCGGGCGAAGAAGAACGCCATCAAGGCGGTGCTGGAGACCGGTCAGCCTGGTCTGCGCATTCAGCATCTGCTCGATTCGATCGTCGACGAGTTCGCCGAGAACGAGGACCTGCCCAACACCACCAATCCCGATGACTGGGCGCGGATTTCGGGCAAGAAGGGCGAGCGGATCGTCTACATCCGCACCCTGGTCACCGGCAAGTCGTCGAGCGCGTCGCGGGCCATCGACACCGAATCCAACCTGGGCCAGTACCTGTAAGGGCTGGCCCGGCTTCGGTCGCCGCGCGCGACACTTAAACCACGCACACGCCACGCCGCCGGGCGGGGTCGCCGTGGTTTAAGTTTCGGTGAAGGCGCTTGCGCGCCAAACCGCTACCGGGTCAGTCGAACTCGAGCGAATAGCTGTTGGTGAGGTCGTCCTGCGTGACGTGGGCGGGACGAGTCCTGGTGTCCACCCGCAGCGTTTCGGTGAGCACGCGCGGCTCATACCTCCACCCGTCCGGCAGATTCAGCCGACCGGCCAGCCCAGGTAGGTCGGCGCGGGAAAGGTTGGGGTCGGCGACCTGGCTCCACGTCTGCATGACCCAGCGCCGTCCATCGGGGTCGATGAGTTCATAGACCTCTTCGCCGGCGTTGAAGACGAAGACCGTGTTACGGCTCACCTCATTGACGGTGTAGGGCGCGGGGTTCATCGACGACAGCGCGACGGTGGCCTGCTTGATCATCTCGATTCCGCCGAAGGTCTTTCTTTCCTGTGGGCCTTGCGCCTCCTTGTCGATGGCGTTCATCAGCCAGTAGCGGGGACCGTTGAGCAGCGCGGCGGCCGCGCCGTTTCCGGCGGCGATGGCCTGCGGGTCGAGCTTGGACCACAGCTCGGCCGGACAGTCGTTGAGCGGGAAGCTGTTGTAGACGGTGGCCTGCGGGCCGGATTCACCGACTTCCACGAGAAGCACTTCGCCGTAACGCTTTCCAGACAAGTCGGCCATCAGGTGAAATTAATCATTGGCGTCGGCGTCGTCAACAGCACACGCGGTCAGCGCGACGGCGCCGCGGTAACGGTTGCGCGCGATCAGGGTGGTGCGCAGGTCATCGATAAGCGGGTCGAGGAAAGTCGAGCGGTACTCGGCATCGCCGGCGGCGCGGGCGCTGATGTACATGAACGTCAGCGCCCCGAGGAAAAGCGTCATATGGATCAGCGAATCCGGCAGCGGAAGCGTCAATCCCAACACCGTCGCGGTGCTCTTGTAGGTGTGCGTCCACTCGTTGAGCAGCTCCGGGCTGAGCACGATCAGCCCCAGAACCAAGTACATGGCGGCGGTAACCACCGCCACCACCAGGATCTGCGCCAACTGCGAGGCCGCCAGCACGAAGACCACATTGACGCGTTCGGCCCTTTTCAGCGGGGCGCCGTCAGGGGTATCCGGCAACGTCGCGAAGGGCGTGCCGGCGAGCTTAGGGGTGTCGTTGGGCAGCACCGCCGCCGTCGAGCGCAGCATCGGCCTCACTCGTTCCCGGGTGGCCGAGACGACGAAGGCCGCGGCGATGGACACCAGAAATGCCATCGCGAGCCCGAGCCGGTCGCCGCTGATCGTCGCGGCCATCAGCCAGACGTAGGTATTGAAGAACACCAACGCGGTCAGCAGCACCACCGGCAGAGCCCGAACTGCCAAGGCGCCCACGGTGGCAAGGTGCGACAGCATCATCCGCACCGCCCAGCCGACCACCGAACCCGCGCCACAGCCGGTCAGGATCAGCACCACGGCTACGACGACGGCTTCCTGCGCCAGTTGGGAGGGGCCGCCCGTAGTCGCCGCGACGGATGCCACGACGACCACCGCGACGGTCGCCGCACCGGCGCGGGTGCGGCCGCTGCGTGACCGGGACACCACCCAGCCGACGATCGCCATCAGCGGAAGCGTCAGCGCAATGATGACGAGCACGATCCATTCGGAAGTTGTCGGCTCCCCGGTGATCTCGACGTCGTGGCCGCCGGTGATCAAGTAGACGGGCAGGACGCAGGCCTGCAACGTCGCGTACGCCGCCAGCATTGGAGCCGACCGCGGCCAAAGCCGTCGCCACCGAGCCCGCCTGGTTAGCACCGAGGGCAAACCGCGCTCTAAGAACCAGCTATCAGCCGCGGTCCCTGTTGATTCCCGACGGCGCGTCCTGCGGCGCAGGGATAGGTCCATGCCGGCTCACCCTAGTGTCGGAACGGCGCGCGTGGAGGCTGTTGTCGACGCTCAATTCGGCGGCCGGGAGTGCCCTCAGCTCACCCCGCTTCGGGAGCTGCATCGTCGCCGGGCCTATCTTGAAGTAATGCAACGGATTATCGGGACGGAGGTTGAGTACGGCATTTCGTCGCCGTCGGACCCGACCGCCAACCCGATCCTCACCTCGACGCAGGCCGTATTGGCCTATGCCGCCGCCGCCGGTATTCAGCGCGCCAAACGCACTCGCTGGGACTACGAGGTGGAATCGCCGCTGCGTGATGCCCGTGGCTTCGACCTGAGCCGGTCGGCCGGACCGCCGCCGGTCGTCGACGCCGACGAGGTCGGTGCGGCCAACATGATCTTGACCAACGGGGCACGGCTCTATGTCGACCACGCGCACCCGGAGTACTCCGCACCCGAGTGCACCGACCCGCTGGACGCGGTGATCTGGGACAAGGCGGGCGAGCGGGTGATGGAGGCCGCGGCTCGGCACGTCGCGAGCGTGCCCGGAGCGGCGAAACTGCAGCTCTACAAGAACAACGTCGACGGGAAGGGCGCGTCTTACGGGTCGCATGAGAACTACCTGATGTCTCGGCAGACGCCGTTCTCGGCCATCATCGCCGGGCTCACCCCGTTCCTGGTGTCGCGGCAGGTGGTCACCGGCTCGGGCCGGGTCGGCATCGGGCCCTCCGGTGACGAGCCCGGCTTCCAGCTGTCCCAGCGCTCCGACTACATCGAGGTCGAGGTCGGGCTGGAGACCACGCTCAAACGCGGCATCATCAACACCCGCGACGAACCGCACGCCGACGCCGACAGGTACCGCAGGCTGCACGTCATCATCGGCGATGCCAACCTCGCCGAGACGTCGACCTACCTGAAGCTGGGCACCACGGCGCTGGTGCTGGACCTGATCGAAGACGGCCCGGAACATGGGATAGATCTCAGCGACCTGGCGTTGGCCCGGCCGGTGCACGCCGTCCACGCGATCAGCCGCGACCCGTCGCTGCGGGCCGCCGTGGCCCTGGTCGACGGTCGCGAACTGACCGCCCTTGCGATGCAACGCATCTACCTCGATCGGGTGGCCAAGCTGGTCGACGGCCGCGACCACGACGCCCGCGCGGCCGACATTGTGGAGACCTGGGCACACGTGCTCGACCAGCTCGAGCGTGACCCGATGGAGTGCGCTGAGCTGCTCGACTGGCCGGCCAAGCTGCGACTGCTCGAGGGTTTCCGGCAGCGAGAGAACCTGAGTTGGTCGGCGCCGCGACTGCACCTCGTCGACCTGCAATATTCCGATGTCCGGCTGGACAAGGGCCTCTACAACCGGCTGGTGGCGCGTGGCTCGATGAAGCGTTTGGTCAACGAACACCAGGTGCTCAACGCGGTCGACAACCCACCCACGGACACCCGCGCGTACTTCCGCGGTGAATGCCTGCGCAGGTTCGGGGCCGATATCGCCGCGGCCAGCTGGGACTCGGTGATTTTCGACCTGGGCGGCGATTCGCTGGTCCGCATCCCGACGTTAGAGCCGCTGCGGGGCAGCAAGGCGCACGTCGGGGCGCTATTGGACTCGGTGGATAGCGCCGCCCAACTGGTGGAACAACTCACCAGCTAGACGCTGGTTAAACCGGGGAACGTCGGAGTTGACCGGTAGGGTGGAGAGAGACAACGGGCAGTGTGGCTTGACCGATGGATCAGGCCATTCAACAGGCCCAGACATAGCAGGAGGCGGCGATGGCTCAGGAGCAGACCAAGCGTGGTGGTGGCGGCGGTGACGACGACGACGT
>DASZLQ010000032.1:0-49844 GCA_035552295.1 Mycobacterium sp.
GTGAGTGGTCGCCAACTGGCGAGCCGCCTTTGTGAACGCTTGATTTGTCACCACGACCGCTTGATTACAACCGTGGTGCGCAGCGCCGGAAACGACCTGCTGCACAGCGGCCACACCGACAGCCTTCGCCAGCCTCTTACATTGGACCGCCATGTGGCTGCCGTCTTTCTTGGCGATCAGATCCACCCCGTAGTCACCGGTACTGGCGGTGCGAGTGACACTCCAACCCCTGGTTCGAAGCTGTGCCGCAACGAATTCCTCGAACTCGACACCCGACATTTGATCGACAGCTGCCATTCCCGACGCCACGCATCTGAGGTCACGTCTTCGTTGTAAACCGGCTTGGAAGCGGTCCCGTTGAACCGATAGCCACAACAGGATAAGCACCGTCAGAACGAGGCCGCCCAGTCCCGCCGAGAACCCAGCGGTAACGCTGCCGGTGGCCTTCTGCGTGAAATACCAAGGGAGAGCTAACCCGACCACTAGGAGGGACCCGAGTACCTTCTCCATGACTCCTCAAGCTAGCGGATGGCTATGACAATTCGGCGCAGGCGAGGCGTGCGGGGCTACCGCGCGGAGGCCGCGATGGGACGAAACCGGACCCTGGTGCCGTAGCGGGGGCAAGCATGATGGAGCGCCGGACGATCTTCTCGGGCTTCTCGTCGACCGCGCTGAACTCACCCTCGCGCAGCAACACATGTAGCACCGTGATCAACTCCCGCATCGAGAAGCTCGCTCCCAGACAGTGTTTGACACCGCCTCCGAATGGAACCCACGCGTAGGTCTGCGGTCGGATGCCGAGGAACCGCTCGGGGCGGAATTCGTTCGGATGCTCGTAGGTGTGGGCATCGCGGTTGATGGCGACAATGTGGACGACGATTCGCGTGCCGGCGTCCACGCGGTAGCCGCCAACGGAAAACGGTTGCGCGGCAACACGCGCCGTTAACGGCGCGGGCGGACGTATCCGCAAAGTCTCGTTGATCACCGCCGTCGTGAACACCTCCTCGCCGCTGACGGCTTCTTCCCGCACGCGCCGTAGAGCATCGGGGTGGTGCAGCAGAAGGTCGAACGCCCATGCCAGCGTGGTCGCCGTGGTTTCGTGACCCGCCAGCGCCATCGTGATCAGATCATCGCGAATCTCGTTGTCGGACAATATGTCTCCATCCTCATCACGAGCGCACATGAGCAACGCCAGAATGTCGAGGTGCTCGTTCAGGCGGGGATCGTTTCGCCGCTGGGCGATAAGCGGCATGACGACGTCGTCAATCTCCTTAGTGGCTCGGTCCCGGGCAGGCCATACTCGCAACGTGCCCAAGCGACGCAACGCGTAGCGGACGGTCAGTTGCTCTGACACACCGAGGTTCAACAGACGTTCGACGGGCAGGACCAATCGCCGCACTTCCTCGTGATCATCGGCGCCGAAGATGACCTTGACGATCACGTCCAGCATCAGCGACCGCGCCGCCTGCAGCAACTCGAACGGACGGTCAACCGGCCAGCTGCACAGCGCCGCGCGCGCGGAGTTCTCCATGGTCGGCACGTAGCTGTTCAGCGCAACGCCGTGCAGCGGAGGAGTCAAAAGCTTGCGCCGCCGCAGATGCTCCGGCTCCTCCTGCACAAACATCGATCCAGACCCGTAAATCGCGGCCGCGGGGCCCACGCCTTCTCCCCCGAGCAGAACGTCTGGCGGAGCGGTGAAAACCTGCTTGACCAGCTCCGGGTCCGACACAATCGCAACGTTGCCCAGGCTCAGAATGGGCATGGTCATGATTGGCCCATACCGGCGTATCAATCGCAGCATCCGCCGCTCGCCGCCCACCAGGTAAGCCAGCGCATACGCTGCGGCGAACGCGGTGCGCAACATCCGCGGAGCGGGCAGTCCGGGCGGACGGCTCAGGGCATCCGGTGCGGTGTCCGGGCCAAGTGCGGATGCTGCCACGGGTACGACAGAAACACAGCGGTATTGCCGGGTCAACGGGGCGGCGGGCCGGTGGTCGACTACGCGCACCGCTCAGGTTCGGCCTCGCACAACGGCGTCACACCGCGAAAGCGATATCGGTGTGCCGCCACCCAGCGATAGACGACGTCTTGCAGCGCGCCGATTCCGGGGAGTCGGTAGATCCACAACGGCAGTGGCGTGCCGAGCGCCGTAGAAAGAGCCGCATTCATTGCGTGTGCGCCGGTGAAGACCGCGCCGGTCGAGTCCAACCACCAAGCCGACTCCGTCAACCGGTCAGCGGGAACCCCAACCCGCTCGGCTATTCCCGGGGACTGCCAGGGTTCGATCCGCAGCCGGCCCGTTCGATTCCACCGAGCCATTCGGTTGACCACGCGGGTGCACATCCCACATTGGCCGTCAAACGCCAAAATGCCGTCCATACCCCGATTCTATTTCCAAAGTTCGCAACGCCGGCCGACCGATGACCCGCGCTGGTATTACGCGCAGTCGGCGCAGATCGGCGGCCCGGAACTCGAGATGCGCAACCGGCTGCCGTGCTGCACCAGAAAGCAGCTCGAGCAGGTGAACTCATCAGCCCGCTGAGGAATCACCATCGCCGAGAGCTCTTCACCGGACAGGTCCGCGCCGGGCAGCTCGAAGAAGGACACATCGTTGGCGTCGTCGTCGACGATCGCCGCGGCTGGCGGCTGACCGTGCCCAGCTACATGCCACGGGTGCGCAGGATCAGCGGCAACACCCACCAGAAAAACGCAAACAGCGCTAGTGCACACGCTCCCGCTGTGAATCCCACGTTGCGACTGGATACCGCGGCGAAAATGATGATGGTCACCCCGGTCAGGGCGGCACCGAGCAGCGCAAGCCCGGCATAGGCGCACCGGTGCGCCGCCGACACCAGCACCTGCAAGCGATGGCGCCTGAACAGCAGCCGGTGCATGGCGACCGGGGAAATGAGCAATACCGTGGCACCCACCGAAAATCCCACCGTCGCCAAATACACCATCCGCATGTGCCCGCCGAGAATGTCAAAGCGCTGTTGGAAGGGCAGCGTGAGCAAGAATCCGGTCAGCAGTTGCACCCCGGTCTGCACCACCCGCAACTCCTGCAGCAGGCTGTTCCAATTGCGGTCGAGCCGTTGGATTTCGGTTTCGCCGCGTTCTCGGCGATCCCAGCGCTGGTCATCCTCCGGATGATCGACATCCATGGCCGTGATCCTCGCATCAGGCGGCGCGTTTGTGGAGCGGCCTGCCCGATCAGCCCGCCATGAACTGGTGGTAGGCCGACTCGAGATTCGGCGGCAGCGCCGTCACGTGGCATTGACGTTCGGTGTCGTCGATCGGCGCCAGAATCCGGCGTAGGTCGCTGTACTGCTGCGGGTGCGTGCTGAAATAGTCGTGCAACGTCGCCGCGGCTTGCGGATGTGGCTGGTTTGAGGCAGCGATAGCGGCCTGGTTAGCGTCCGGGTGGCCGTCGAGGTACTGGCGCGCCGATCCAGTCGCCGAAGCTACCGTTGCCTGCACACCTTCGGGACTGCAGTCGGGCGCCGCGGCGGCCAATGGCGTGCCGGCGATTCCGATACCAATGCCCCCCAGCACGCAGCCGATGCCGACGCCGGCCATTCGCCGGTATGCAAAGGAACGGCTGATTTTCATGATCGTTGTTGCCCTTCGAAGCTGCGAATCGATCCCCGACCCTGACGTCGAGTAACCGAACCAACCCATGCCCAAACCCGGAATCTCCAAACCTGTTGTAATGCAACTATGCACAAGCAACGGGACTGTTACCGGCAACCGAAACGCCATGTGCCAGTGGTGAAGTGATGCGCAACGAATAACGCATCCGATATCACGTTGCCCGACTCGGCGCCGGTCCAGCTTAGGCGTGACCTCGCCGTGCTCGGGTGGTGCTAGCGGTTGAGGTTGCCGTCCCGTGCCGCCGTCAACGCGTCGTCCAGCGTCGGGTACAGCGGGAACGTCTTGTCCAGGCCGGTCAGGTGGATCGGCCGTCTGGTCGCCGGACCGCGCGCAACCACCCCGAACTCAGTGGACTTGCCGAGTTTCTCGTATGTAGCCGCAAGGATCTTCAGCCCTACCGAGCCGAGAAACTCCACCGCGGAAAGATCGATGACCAGCGCCGTCGGACCATCTGCGACGACCGCGCTGATGGCTTGTTCCAGGGCCGGAGCGGTGACCAAATCGATTTCGCCGCTCACACTGACCACGGACACGCCATCGTGGTCCGCAACCAACGTGGTAATCGAATCAGGAGCTGACAATGGCGATCCTTCGTCCGGGGCCTTAAGTGTGGTGCAAGCCTAACCTGCTTTGCGAACTGCGAGAAAGAAGAAGACCTCGACACCTGACCCGCGACGGTCCACGCTAGTCTCCCCATAGAACCTGCGCACTGCGACGCGGCACTTGGGAGGCCCGATGTCAGATTCGCCGTCAGATTTGGTTAGCACCAGCACCGCCGCGCAGACGGTCAGTATTTCCAGCGAAGGTCTGCTGCCGCAGCTGGTCCAGCATTTGCGGCAGAACCGGACCGTTTTGCGTGAGGAATGGGCTCGAAGGATCACCGAGGCGGAGTTGCTGACCGCGATGACCCCCGAGGAGCTGTTCTCCGAGGCGACCGCCGTCTACGACAACTACGTCGAGGTGCTCGAGACCGGTAGCGTCGAGGCGTTGCAGGCCTACGCGCGCGACCTGTCGGAGCGCATCATCCCGCGCGGCGTGGAAACGGACGAGGTGCTCGGCATCGTCTTGCTGCTGCGCGACGTGCTCGCGCGCTCCTTGTTCGAGAAGTATCAGACTGACTTCGAGATGCTCAACCGGGTGCTCGACGCCTACGAGCCGGCGGCCAACCGCATCGCCAACACCGTGGGCGTCAGCTTCGTGCAGGAACGCGAGCGCATCATTCGCCAGCAGCAGGAGGCGATCCGAGAGCTGTCGACCCCGGTGCTGCAGGTGCGCGAGCAGCTGCTGATTTTGCCGATCATCGGTGTGCTGGACAGCCAGCGGGCCCGCCAGGTCACCGAACAGCTGTTGAGAGCCATCCGCGCGAACCGCGCGAAAGTCGTGGTCATCGACATCACCGGTGTGCCCACCATCGACTCCACAGTGGCGAACCACCTGGTGCAGACGGTCGACGCGTCGGGGTTGATGGGCGCGAGCGTGATCATCACCGGCCTGTCCTCCGAAATCGCCCTGACGCTGGTGACGATCGGGCTGGACCTGTCGAAGATGAATGCCGTCGGTGACCTGCAGGGCGGTATCGAAGAAGCCGAACGCCTGCTCGGCTACGAAGTCACACGCACCGGCGAGACCACCGGCTAAACACAATTAGCACGAGCACCCCATGCCAGTCCCCATCCTGAAACAGGGCGCGATTCTCATCGCAACGGTGCAGGCCGCACTGACCGACTCCGAGACGGAACGGCTCCGGTACGACCTCATGGAGCGGGTCAGCCGCTTCCGCGCACAGGGCATCATCGTCGACGTCACCGCCATCGATGTGATGGATTCGTTCGCCGCCCGATCGCTGCGGACCATCGCGCACATGACCCGGCTGCGCGGCGCCGCTACCGTGATCGTGGGTTTGCAGCCAGAGGTGGCCTTCGCCATGGTCCAACTGGGTCTGGCGTTCGACGACATGAACACCGCGCTGGATCTCGAAGAGGGTCTTGCCCTGCTGAATCGCACGATCGGGCGCGACGGTGGCGGGTGACATCGTCGTCGACATCGATAACCCGGACGACATCGTCGAAGCCCGAAAAGCCGGCCATCAGCTCGCACTGGACCTCGGATTCACGCTGACCGACGTCACCATGATCGCCACCGCGATCTCCGAAATCGCACGAAACATCACCAGCTATGCAGGTCGCGGCTCCGTGCGGGTCGCTGTGGAGGACCGGGAAGGCCGCAAGGCCCTGGTGGTGCGCGCCGAGGATGACGGTCCCGGCATCGCCGACCTCGAGCGCGCGATGGAGGACGGATATTCCACCGGCCGCGGGTTGGGCATGGGATTGCCCGGCGCCCGCCGCCTGATGGACCGATTGATTGTGGAATCCGCACGCGGCCGTGGGACGGTCGTCGAAATGTGGAAATGGGTTCCGGGCCGTGCATGAACATGGCCGGCTGGGGCCGATCGAGTGGGCAAGGGCGGGTCGCCCACTGCCCAGCGAGCACACCTCCGGCGACCAGGGTATCGCGGTCGACATCAACGGTGACGCCGCCCTGTTCGGCGTTATTGACGGACTCGGCCATGGGCCGGCTGCCGCGGCCGCCGCGCTGCGCGCCATCGATGCGCTCAACCGCGCCCGTACCGAGCGGATCGAAGTGTTGGTCCAGCTCTGCCACCGCGTGCTGGCCGGCACCAGAGGAGCCGCGCTGACCCTGGCGCGGGTGGATTTCGCGGCCAGCACACTGACTTGGACCGGCGTTGGCAACGTCACCGCCAACCTGGTCGCCAAGGATGCGGCCGGTATTCACATTCGGTCGAGTGCGCGCCTCGCCGCAGGCATCGTCGGCTACCGCATTCCCGAAATCAGACCGGCGCAGGTGATTTCGATTCGTGCCGGCGACCTTCTCGTCCTCGCCACTGACGGCATTGACGAGGAGCACCTGGACCACCTCGACTTCGCCGCCTCCGCCACCGGTATCGCCGAAGAAATCCTGGGTAAATACGCCAAGGAATCCGACGATGCGATGGTGCTCGCCGCGCGTCACCGGGGAGTGTCGATATGAGCGACAGCGACGACTTTCACGCCAAATACATCGCTGCGCTGCGGACCTATTTGGGTACCCGCGACGAGGACAGCCTGGCCGTCGGCCATGAGCTCGGACGCCGGGCCTTGGAAGAACAAATCAGCATGCTCGATATCGTCGAGAACCATTTCCTATTCGTCCAGGAGCTTGCCAAGACCTCCGACGCCGATAGGCCGACGGCACTCGAATTCTTGCTGCAGACGCTGGCGCCGCTTGACGTCGCGACTCGGGGATTTCTCGACGGCACCAGGCGCTACGCGGAACAGCGGGCCCGCGCCGAGGGGCTGGCCGACCGCGACAAATTCCGCACCGCCCTGGTGAATTCGTTGCAGGAGGGATTCTTCGTTGCCGATCACGAGGGCTCGGTGATCGAAATGAACCACGCCCTCATCGAGATCCTCGGCTATCCGGCCGCGGGTTTACCCTACCGGTGGCCGCACCCGTGGTTGGTTGACATGAAAACCGCGCGCCAACAACAGGCGTCGGTCCGCAGCAACGGCAGCGCCGAGTACGAGACACCGATTCGGCACCGCGACGGCCACCTCGCCTGGGTAATGGTGAGCATCAATGCGGTCAAGGAAACCGGGTCCGACCGGGACGTCTACGTGGGGACGATCCGCGACATCACTGCGGAACGGGCATTTGCGGCCCGGGAAAGCGCGGTGCTGCGCCTGGCCACGGCCGTGGCTGTCGCCACCAGCGTGGCCGAGCTGCTGTCGACCACGCTCGACGAGTGCCGGACTGCCCTCGACGTACAACGCGTGATCGCGGTCTCGTGGCCGAGCGGCGACGGAGAACCGACCGTTCAGGTGGCCGGCGAACCCTCCGCATTGAGCTGGCGCGGGCTCGATCCCTGGTTGCGCAACACATTTCAGGACGCGCGTCACCAGCTGCCGCTGACGGCCAAGACCGTCGACCGGCCGGACAATCCCGGCAAGGCACAGGGATTGGTCGCGGTGCTCTCCGGTGCGGGGGACCTCGCGTTGTGGTTGGAGCTTCGTTCGCCTCGCTGGGTCAGTGCCGAGGATCGGCTCCTGGTCACGGTGCTGATCGGCCACCTCAGTCTGGCCATGCAGCATGTCCGCCAGTTCGAGAACGCCCGCGAGACGTCGCTGACGCTGCAGCGCGCGATGCTGCCGCTCGTGGAGCCGCCGCCGGGTTTTGCGGTGCGCTACGAACCCGCGGTCCCGCCATTGGAGATCGGGGGCGACTGGTATGACGTGCTACCGATCGGCGATCACCACATCGGCATCGTCGTCGGCGACTGCGTAGGCCGCGGTCTGCCCGCCGCCGCGATCATGGGTCAGCTGCGCAGTTCCGCACGGGCACTGTTGATCAACGGCGCCCAACCGGCGCTGCTGCTCGAGCAGCTCGACTCGGCGGCGTCGCTCATTCCGAACGCGTACTGCACAACGGTGTTCCTGGCAATCCTCGACACCGAATCGGGGCTCTTGGAGTACAGCAATGCCGGCCACATGCCCGCTATGCTCGCTGGGCCCGCGCCCGCGACGACGGCCGTTTTGACCGATGCCGCGTCGGTGCCGCTCGCCGTCCGCCGTGACGAACCCCGCCCGCAAGCGTCCAGGGTGTTACCGCCGGGCTCGACGCTGATGCTCTACACCGACGGCTTGGTCGAGCGGAAACACGAGTCGATTGACCTTGGGATCGCCCGCGCCGCAGACATTTTGGCGGAAACGATGAAGTTGCCCCTGGATGCTGTCGCGGACGCGGTGCTTCGCGAGCTGGCCCCGGCTGCGGGGTACGACGACGACGTCGCGATGGTCATATACCGGCACCAGCCGGTGCTGATTCGGATCGAAAGCCAGGCGACCGCAGACCATTTGGTCAACATCCGGCATCGTCTGGCGGCGTGGCTGCGGTCCGTCGGCGTCGCGGCCGGGTCGGCCGCCGACATCGTGCTCGTCGTCAACGAAGCGTGCACCAACTGCGTCGAGCACGCTTACCGCGGACATCCCGCCGGATCGATGCTGCTCGAGGCCAAAGCCGTCGACCGTGAAATCCAAGCGCGAGTCACCGATTCAGGTTCCTGGAAGACATCGGCCGCCAACCCGGGTAACAGCGGGCGGGGTCTGGTGCTGATGAGGGCCCTGAGTGACACGATGGAAATCGACAGTTCCCCAACCGGAACGACGGTGGACGTCAGCTTCCGGTTGCAGACAGCGGACGACCGGGCCGATCAGCTCTGATGGCGGCGCACCGTTTGCCCGCTCTCCGAAAGTGGTATCCACACACGTGACCCGCGCATCGATCACGGTCGAACCCGCCCTCCCGGAAGCACACGGACCGCTGTCGATGGCTGTCCGTCGTGCCTTGACGGGGCCACCGTCGGGCGACCATCTCGTCCGGGTCGGCACGTCCGTCGGTGATTCCGATCCCTACGGTCTGGACCTACAGCTGGCCTTGTGCCTGTGTTACGAGCTGCACTACCGGGGTTTTGCGGGCGTAGATCCCATGTGGGAGTGGAATCCCGCCCTGCTGCAGCTGCGCGCCGAACTCGAGCGTGCCTTTTTGGCAGGCGTGCGCCGCGACGTCGGCCCCATCGAACCCGCCCGCACGTCGGCCGAGGAAATGGAAGCGATTTCCATCGAACCCGTCGACGGCACTGGCCCGTCGTATTACTTGCGCGACACCGGGACCTGGCAGCAGATGCGCGAATACTTCGTGCACAGATCGCTGTATCACCTCAAAGAGGGTGATCCGCACGCATGGGCAATTCCGCGGCTGATCGGCGGCGCCAAGGCGGCGTTTGTGGCGATCGAATTCGACGAGTACGGCGCCGGGCAGGGCCCCCGGCTGCATCAGCAGCTGTTCGCGGACCTGTTGGCCGCGGCCGATCTGGATTCGACGTATCTGGGCTACCTCGATGCCGTCCCCGCCGAAGCGCTTGCGGTGGTGAACTTGATGTCGCTGTTCGGTTTGCACCGGTGGTTACGCGGCGCCGCCATCGGGCATTTCGCGTCGACGGAGATCACCTCGCCGCCAGGCTCTCGACGGATGGTCCAGGCGCTGCAGAGGATGGGCGCACCGCCGGAGTGCATCGCCTTCTACCGCGAACACGTCGAGGCCGATGCGGTGCATGAACAGGTGGTACGCCTCGACGTGGTCGGCGACCTCGTCTCTCGCGAGCCGAAACTGGACCGTGACGTCGTCTTCGGTATGCGTGCTCATGCTGTGGTCGAAAATCGCTTGGCGGGCAACATCATGGCGTGCTGGAAGCAGGACCAGACGTCGTTACGGCGTCCGCTCGGTTAGTCATCCGTTCCGACGATTTCGGTACGCCGGCACCTCCGGTGGCTGGTGTCACACAACGGGTACTCCTTGCTGCGCCCGCAGGTGCAGATCGCCACCATGAATCGGTCCGATTCGACGACGCGGCCGCCGGGCAGCTCGATGCGCACCGGACCGGATACCAGCACCGGGCCTTTCGGTATCACTTGTACCCGGGTGCCGGTCATGGCTTGTCCGCCCGGATCACGACCAGTTCCTCTTCCCGGCATCCGCGCCGCAGCCGGCCGGTTTTCTCCAACCAGTTCGCTCGCGCCGATAACACTGGGCCGAATGGAATCCATTGGGAGGCAATGATATCGGTCTTGAGTCCGGTGGCCCGTAGCGAGTCCAGCGACTGGTGAACACCGGCGAGGACCGACTGGACGAGCAAGAGAGCGCCCCCGCTGCACAACAGGTTCGACGCCGATGCGCACAGCGGATCCAGTACCAGCCGCCCATCGGGGCCCGCATTCCAGGCCCACGACGGACCGGCGCCGGATGCGATCGCCTCGGTGTCGCCGTCGGGTGGTGTCGGCACGTAGGGCGGATTGGACACGACCACCTCGAAAGGCTCGCAGCCCAAGGCTCCCATCCAGGAGCCCTCGCGGACGTCGACCTCGACGCCCGCAACGGCTGCGTTGCCCTGGGAGCAGCGCACCGCATGCGGACAGATATCGAAGGCGGTGACGCTGGCACAACCCATTTCGGCGGCGGCTATCGCGACGAACCCGCTACCGGTGCACAGGTCGAGTACTCGGCGGCGCGGCATCAGCCCACTCAGCTGCATTGCGTCGACCAGCAATCGGGAATCTTCTTGTGGTGGATACACGCCGCCATCCGATTGGCGCGCCTCAGCGACGAGCAGCTCCGGCCGCAGATCCGGGTAGGTGGCCGTCAACGCCGGGCCCAGTTCACGCGGGTGCGGAGGTTCGGGCGAGCTGCTCGACCACCGTCGAGCAGAACGCAGGCAAGTCGGAAGGCGATCGGCTGGAAATCAAGTTTCCGTCGACCACGACTTCCTCGTCCAAGACGTGAGCGCCCGCATTGCGAAGATCGGTGCGAATGCTCGGATACGACGTGAGTGTTCGCCCCACCACCACCCCGGCCTCCACCAAGGTCCATGGACCGTGGCAGATTGCGGCGACCGGCTTTCCCGAGTTGACGAAATCCCGGACGAACGAGACCGCCGAACCGTCCAGGCGCAATTTGTCGGGGTTCACCGTACCGCCGGGCAGCACCAAGCCGTCGAACTCATCGACCGAAGCATCCGACACAACCCGGTCCACGGCGAAAGTCCCCGCGGGTTCCAGATCATGGTTACGTGCTTGAATCTCACCGGATTTCAACGACAGCAGTTGGACTTCCGCCCCCTCCCGCTCGAGTGCCGCGCACGGCTGCTCGAATTCCACCTTCTCTACCCCGTCGGCCGCCAAAATGGCGATTCTCTTGCCTTGCAATTCGTTTGACATGGTGCTTCCCCTTCGTGCTCACGCAGAGCCGTCGCGTCCCCGCTGCCGACAGCCGCTTTGCAGGCCACCCGCTCGGGCGGCCACGTTGGCATCCGAATACCCTTGCAAGGGCCCACCAAACTTGCGATCAGTTCGAGGCGGCCCGCAGCGCATTGAGCAACGGTTCTGCGGCTTCTTTCAAAAAGCGGTCCTGCGTGTCGCCGCCGATCTGGACCAGCGCGACATCGGTGAACCCGGCCTCCCAATACGGTCGGACCGCGTCCACGATCGCATCCAGGTCGGGTCCGCAGGGAATGCTCTCGGCGACGTCTTCGGTGCGCACGAATTGGGTCGCACCGGCGAAACCGGCCGGCGTCGGTAGGTCCGCGTTGACCGCCCAGCCGCCGGCGAACCATCGGAACTGGTCGTGGGCGCGTTTGATCGCGGCGTCGCGGTCGGGGTCCCAGCTCACCGGTATCTGCCCCACCACCCGACCGCCTTCGGTCCCGTTGGCGGCCTGGCGTGCGGCATGCCATGCGCCCACCAGGTCTGCGTCGGGTTGCACCGCGATCAGGTGGTCGGCGAGTTTGGCGAATTTTTCGACTCCGTTCGTGCCACTCATCGCCACACCGATGGGGACCGGCACATCGGGCACATCCCACAGCCGCGCGGAGTCCACCTGGAAGTAGCCGCCGCGCCAGTTCACCAGCCGGCCGCCGAACAGCTCACGGATGATTTTGATCGCTTCCCGCAGCATGTCCTGCCGGCGCTCGATCGTCGGCCAGCCTTTGCCGACAACATGTTCGTTGAGGTTCTCGCCGCTGCCCAATCCGAGGGCGAACCGCCCGTCGGCAAGGATCTGCACGGTGGCCGCCTGCTGCGCGACAATTGCGGGGTGATACCGCATCGTCGGGCAGGTCACGTAGGTGTACAGATCCACCCGTTCGGTAGCGTTCGCCACGGCGCCCAGCACTGCCCAGGCATTCGGTGCGTGTCCCTGAGACGTCAGCCACGGTGAGAAGTGGTCACTGCAAACCTCGAAGTCGAAACCGCGCTCTTCGGCTGAAATCGCATACCGGACAAGGTCTTTGGGTCCGCTCTGCTCGGTCATCAAGGTATAGCCGAACTTGGTCATAGGAGGATCTGTACCCCGCCGCGACGCGCGTAAACGGCTCAAACCGCCTCCGGGCAGGACGCAGGGGCTACAGGCGCTCCTTGACCGCCGCCGACAGACGCGCGCCGTCGGCCTTCCCGGCCGCGATCGTGTTGGCGGCCTTCATCACCAGTCCCATCTGCTTCATGCCGGGGCGCTCTCCGATGGCCTCGGCAACCTGCGCGATGGCGGTGTCGGCGACATCGGCCAACTCGGCCTCGGTGAGCGGTGTGGGCAAGTACTCGTCGATGATCCGCGCTTCGGCGTGCTCGGTGGCGGCGAGCTCACCGCGGCCGTTTTGGGTGTAGATCTCGGCCGCCTCACCACGCTTCCGGGATTCTCTGGCCAGCACCTTGATGATTTCGTCGTCGGAGAGCTCTCTGGCCTGCTTGCCGGACACTTCCTCGGTCTGGACCGCGGCCAGCAGCATGCGCAGAGTCGCGGTCCGCAACTTATCCTGGGTCTTCATCGCCTGGGTCAGGTCGGCCCGGAGCCGGGATTTCAGTTCCGCCATGCATGAGACGCTACGCGGACGACCGGGAGACTGTGCAGGACAGCAGGGGCAAAACCCGGAACCGGGGGAGATTGAGAAATGCCCCGCCCGCCGACAGGATGGAGGCCATGACCCACGACGACGGCCGCGGGACACGGTGAGCGCACTGCCGCCTGGTTATCCCGTCGGTCCACCGCCCGAGACCCCGGGATATGCGCCGGCCGGTAACCCGCCATCGGGGTACGGCATGCCGCCGGCCTACGGCGGCCCGCCGCCCGGCTATGGCGGCCCGCCGGCGTATGGCCCACCACCGGCTTACGGCCCACCGCCGGCTTACGGCCCGCCACCCAGCTACGGTCCCCCACCGGGCTATGGCCCACCACCGGGCTTCGGTCCCCCGCCGGGCTCGCCGTATGGTCCGCGGCCGCCGAGCCAGGGGGCGCTCAAGCCCGGGATCATCCCGCTGCGTCCGCTGTCGTTGAGTGACATCTTCAACGGCGCGGTCGGCTATATCCGCACCAATCCGCGGGCGACGCTGGGGCTGACCGCACTGGTGGTCGTGGTCATGCAGATCATTACGCGGATCGCCTTCTTCGGTCCGTTGGCCGCCTACGGCAGGCTCACCACCGACCGGCCGGACGAGCTGACTTGGGGGGTCGTGGGCGCGTGGATGGCGTCAATGTCGGCCAGCCTTTTGGTCACCTGGCTGGGAAGCATGATGCTGTCCGGAATGCTCACCGTCATCGTCGGGCGGGCGGTGTTCGGTTCGACGATCACCATCGGCGAAACGTGGACCAAGATTCGCGGCCGGCTGCTTCCCCTGCTCGGCCTGGCACTGCTGGAAGCCGCCGTCGTGGTGGTGCTTGCCGGATTGGTTGCGGTGATACTCGCCCTGGTGTCGGCGATCGGCAACCGTGCGTTGGCGGTCCTGATGGGCTTCCCGCTGCTGCTCGCCATTATCGCGTTGTTGGTGTACCTCTACACGGTGGTGTTGTTCGCACCCGTGCTGATCGTGCTGGAGAGGCTGCCAGTCATCGACGCGATCACCAGGTCCTTTGCGCTTGTCCGCGGCGGCTTCTGGCGGGTGCTGGGGATCCGGACGCTGACGTTTATCGTGGCATCCGTTATCGCCAACGCGATGGCGACTCCGTTCAGCATCGTCGGCCAGGTCATCCTGGCTGGGAACACGTCGGTTTCAGTTCTGCTGATCGGTACCACGGTCGCATCCATCGGTTCGGCAATCGGTGAGATCGTCACCGCGCCCTTCAACGCCGGAGTTATCGTGCTGCTCTACACTGATCGCCGAATGCGCGCCGAGGCGTTCGACCTGGTGCTGCAGACGGGCGCCGCCGGCGGACCCTATGCGACCGCGTCCACCGACAACCTGTGGCTGACCCGGCCTGTGTACGGCTGAGCGAGGACGAGCTGACAGTGCCTTCCATCGACATCGACCGCGATGGCGCCCACCTGGCCGCACAGACCGAACTCGGCAAGCCGATCTATTCGAAGGCTTCTGCGGCACAACAATTCACCGATTGGCTCAACGAACAGATTTACCGGCTGCTCCAAAAGACCGCCTCGATACCAGGCGGATGGTTCACCACCACAGTGGTGCTTATCCTGCTGGCGATCGCGGTGGTAGTCGCCATACACATCGCACGGCGCACCATGCGCACCAACCGCGGCGGCGACTACCTGCTGTTCGAAGCCATCCAGCTCACCGCCGCACAGCATCGCGCAACCGCGGAACGTTATGCAGCGGAAGGGAATTGGACTGCAGCGATTCGGCATCGGTTGCGCGCTGTCGCACGCCAGCTCGAGGAGACCGGCGTCCTGGACCCGGCGCCCGGCCGCACCGCCAACGAGCTGGCGCGAGACGCCGGCGAAGCATTGCCTCATTTGGCAGGTGAATTGTCGGAGGCAGCAACGGCATTCAATGACGTCACCTACGGTGAGCGGCCCGGAACCCAGGCCGCCTACCAGATGATCGCAGACCTCGACGACCACCTGCGGTCGAGATCACCGGCCGCAGCATCAGCGACGGGACAACACGTCGCCGTCGAATCATGGGCGCAGGTCCGGTGACGGCGACTATAGGGGCGCGTCCGGCAGCCGAGACCGGTGCGGCCGCGCGATGGCGCGCGTGGAGCTGGGTGGCGCTCACGCTGGTTGTGCTCGCTGTCATCGCGGCGATCGGTGCCTACCTGACCGAACCGCGGCCCGGCGCCCAGATGGATCCCGCTTCGACCGGGCCGGACGGTGCCCATGCGCTGGTGACGCTGTTGCGCGACGGCGGCGTCGAGGTCATCGTGGCCGACACCATCGCCGACGTCGAACGGGCGGCACGCCCTGACACGCTGATCCTGGTGGCGCAGAGTCAGTACCTGACCGACGGCGCTCTGCTGGACCGGCTGGCGAAGGCCCCCGGAGATCTCCTTTTGGTGGAGCCCACAGCACGAACCCGCGAGGCGCTGATGCCAGGTATGGGAATCAAGCCTTCCAGCGACTTCGACAGCGACCCGAATTGCTCTCTGCGGGAGGCTACTCGGGCCGGATCGGTGCGATTCGGGCCAAGCGTCACCTACGAGGCCAACGATGGCCGGACAATGACCAGCTGTTACGACGGGGTACTGATCCGGTTCCGGGACCACGGGCGGACCGTAACAGCCGTGGGCAGCACCGATTTCATGACCAACGGCAGCTTGTTGCAGGCGGGCAATGTCGCGCTGGCGATGAACCTTGCCGGCGATCGGCCGCGCCTCATCTGGTATGCGCCGCATCGCAGTGAGGGTGAAACATCCTCCCCGGCATCAATTTCCGACTTGATCCCAGAAAACGTGATTTGGATTGTCTGGCAACTGTGTCTGGTCGTGCTGCTGGTTGCGCTGTGGAAGGGCCGCCGGCCGGGTCCGCTGGTGGCTGAGCGGTTGCCCGTCGTGGTACGCGCGTCGGAGACCGTGGAGGGCCGCGGCCGGCTTTACCGGTCCCGACGGGCGCGCGATCGCGCCGCCGGTGCATTGCGCACCGCCACACTGCAGCGGTTGCTGCCGCGGCTAGGCCTCGGCGCGGGCACGCCGGCGCCGGCGGTGGTGGCGACCGTGGCCCAGCGCAGCGGGGCTGACGCGGGTTTTA
Organism: Mycobacterium sp.; assembly: GCA_035552295.1. Classification (GTDB taxonomy): domain Bacteria; phylum Actinomycetota; class Actinomycetes; order Mycobacteriales; family Mycobacteriaceae; genus Mycobacterium. The sequence continues at coordinate 16,235 of DASZLQ010000032.1, forward strand.
TTTCCTACCATCTGTTCGGCCCACCGCCGGCCACCGACAACGACTTGCTACAACTTGCCCGAGGGCTCGACGAAATCGAAAGGCAGGTCACACACTCGTGACACAACCGTCTCCCGCGCAGACCCCTGTCGCTGAATCCGCACGAGATGCATTGCTGGCGTTACGCAGCGAGCTCGCCAAGGCCGTCGTCGGACAGGAAGGAGTCGTCAGTGGCCTGGTGATCGCGCTGCTGTGTCGCGGCCACGTGCTGCTGGAAGGCGTTCCGGGAGTGGCGAAGACGCTGCTGGTCCGAGCGTTGGCCGCCGCGCTGCAATTGGAATTCAAGCGGATCCAGTTCACCCCCGACCTGATGCCCGGCGACGTCACCGGTTCGCTGGTGTACGACGCGCGCACCGCCGCGTTCGCATTTCGGGCGGGCCCGGTGTTCACCAATCTTCTGCTGGCCGACGAGATCAACCGCACCCCGCCCAAAACACAGGCTGCCCTGCTCGAGGCGATGGAAGAACGCCAGGTCAGCGTGGAAGGCGACGCCAAACCGCTGCCCGACCCATTCATCGTCGCCGCGACGCAGAACCCGATCGAATACGAGGGCACCTACCAGTTGCCCGAAGCCCAACTGGACCGCTTTCTACTCAAACTGAACGTGACACTGCCGCAGCGTGACTCCGAGATCGCCATCCTCGACCGGCACGCGCACGGCTTCGATCCCCGCGATCTGTCAGCGATCAAGCCGGTGGCCGGAGCGGCCGAACTGGCGGCCGGCCGGCAAGCGGTCCAACAGGTACTGGTCGCCGATGAGGTACTGGGCTACATCGTCGACATCGTCGGGGCCACCCGCTCCTCCCCCGCGTTACAGCTGGGGGTTTCACCACGCGGAGCGACGGCAGTGCTGGGCACCGCCCGATCCTGGGCGTGGCTTTCCGGCCGCAACTACGTCACGCCCGACGACGTGAAGGCCATGGCCCGCCCGACGCTGCGCCACCGGGTGATGCTGCGCCCCGAAGCGGAGCTTGAAGGCGCCACACCCGACGGCGTGCTCGATGGAATTTTGGCGTCGGTTCCGGTGCCCCGCTAGTGATCCTGACCGGACGCACCGGCTTGGCGGCGCTGATCTTCATCCTGCCGATCGCGCTGTCGCCCTGGCCGGCAAAGGCTTTCGTGGCGCTGCTGGTGGCGCTGGCGGTGGTGGTCGTCATCGATATCGGGTTGGCGGCCGGCACCAGCAGATTGCGCTATACCCGTTCACCCGACAGCTCGGCCCGGCTGGGCCAGCAGGTCGATGCGGGCCTGCAGATTTGCAACGACGGTCGCCGCCGCTTCCGCGGGCAGATCCGCGATGCGTGGCCGCCCAGTGCGCGTGCTGAACCGCGCATTCACGCCGTCAACATCGCCGCCGGGCAGATCCAGCATGTCCGCAGTGTCCTGCGACCGGTTCGCCGTGGCGATCAGCGCGCGGCTGTGGTCACGGCCCGGTCGATCGGTCCGCTGGGGTTCGCCGGACGGCAGCGCTCTCGCCCGGTGCCCGGTCAGGTGCGGGTGCTGCCTCCGTTCCTGTCCCGCAAGCACCTGCCGTCGCGGCTTGCCAAGCTGCGGGAGATCGACGGGCTGCTGCCCACACTGATACGCGGACAGGGAACCGAATTCGACTCGCTGCGCGAGTATGTCGTCGGCGATGACGTCCGCTCGATCGACTGGCGCGCAACCGCGCGTCGCGCCGATGTCATGGTTCGCACGTGGCGGCCCGAACGCGACCGGCGGGTGGTGATCGTGCTGGACACCGGACGCATGGCGGCCGGCCGCGTCGGCGTCGACCCGACCGCCGCCGATCCCGCGGGGTGGCCCCGGCTGGACTGGTCAATGGACGCCGCGCTGCTGCTGGCGGCGCTCGCGTCGCGGGCAGGCGATCATGTCGACTTCCTCGCCCACGACCGGGTGAGCCGGGCCGGCGTCTTCGGCGCGTCGCGCACCGAGCTGCTCGCCCAGCTGGTCGAGGCGATGGCCCCGCTGCAGCCGACACTTGTCGAGTCCGATTGGCGTGCAATGATTGCCACCATTTTGCGGCGCACCCGGCGACGGTCGCTGGTGGTGTTGCTGACCGACCTCAACGCGACCGCCCTGGACGAGGGGCTGTTGCCGATCCTGCCGCAGTTGTCGTCCAAACACCACGTGATGATCGCCGCGGTCGCCGACCCGCGCGTCGACCAAATGGCCGCCGGGCGTTCCGACGCCGCCGCGGTGTACGACGCGGCGGCCGCCGAGCGATCCCGCAATGACCGTCGCGCAATCGCGTCGCGGCTGCGCCAAGGCGGGGTGGAAGTCGTCGATGCTGTCCCCGCGGAACTGGCGCCGGCCCTTGCCGACCACTATTTGGCGATGAAAGCGACTGGACGGCTTTAACTTTCGGCGCTGCTCAGCGGGTCGGTACCACGTCGGGCGCGTCGTCGATATCGCCAGTCTCCCCGGCTTTCACAGCGCGAAGGCCGAAGTAGCCGATGTATGACAAGAACGCCACTTCGGCGATGATTCCGATCCCGACCCGAACGAATGTCGGCAACGGCGACGGCGTCACCAACGCTTCGATCAACCCGGAGACCAGCAACACACCCACTAGTCCCACAGCGACCGACACCACGCCCCGGCCCTGCTCGGCAAGAACTTGTCCACGGGGCCGGTCGCCGGGCGATATCACCGACCACCCCAATCGCATCCCCGTTGCCGCGGCCAGGAATACCGCCGTCAGTTCCAACAGCCCGTGCGGAGCCAGCAGACCCAGCAGGATTCCGCCCTTGCCGGCGTGGAACATCAGGCCGGCGATCAGACCCAGGTTCGCCGCGTTCTGGAACAACACAATCGGGATCGGCAGTCCCAGCACAACGGATAACGCGATGCACTGGGCCGAAACCCACGCGTTGTTCACCCAGACTTGCAGAGCGAAGGCCGCGGCCGGATGCTCGCCGTAATACGACGCGACGTCGTGGTTGACCAATTCATCGATGTCAGTTGGTGTTCCGACTGCGGATTGCACCTCCGGATTGCCGGCCACCCAGAACGCGATGACCAGCACGACGACGAAAAAAGCGACCGCCGTGCCCAACCACCATCGCCAGGTGCGGTAGGCCACCACGGGGAACGACACCGTCCAGAACCGAATGAACGCACTGCTCACCGGCGCGTGGGCACCGGTCACCGCGGAGCGGGCGCGCGCTATCAAACTCGAGAGCCGGCCGATCATCAGCGAATCCGACGATGCCGACCGCAGTATCGACAGATGGGTGGACACGCGCTGGTAGAGCTCGACGAGTTCGTCGACTTCTGCGCCGGTCAGCGACCGGCGGCGCTTGATCAACTGGTCCAGTCGGTCCCAGGTACCGCGATGGGTCAGCACGAATGCGTCGACGTCCACCCTGAGCAGCCTAATCGCAAGCTCTGCGCAGCCGAGTACGTCCGGCTGAACCCCTACAACCTGTACCGTTCGGTGTTATGTCGGAGGTGGTGACCGGGGACGCGGTGGTGCTCGACGTGCAGATCGCCCAGTTGCCGGTGCGCGCGGTGGGAGCACTGCTCGACATCACCGTGATGTTCGTCTTCTACCTGCTGGGACTGATGCTGTGGGCGGCCACCCTGACTCAGTTCGACAGCGCGCTGAGCGCTGCCGTCCTGGTCATCTTCACCGTTCTGGTGATAATCGGTTATCCATTGGCCTTCGAAACCGCCACGCGAGGACGGTCGGTGGGCAAGATCGTGATGGGCGTGCGGGTGGTATCCGACGACGGTGGCCCAGAACGCTTCCGGCAGGTGCTGTTTCGCGCACTGGCATCGGTGGTGGAGATCTGGATGTTTTTAGGCAGCCCCGCCGTCATCTGCAGCATGCTGTCGCCGAAGGCCAAACGTATCGGCGACATCTTCGCCGGCACAGTCGTAGTGAGTGAACGCGGCCCACGATTGGGGCCGCCGCCGATCATGCCCCCGTCGTTGGCATGGTGGGCGACGTCGCTGCAGCTGTCGGGGCTGTCCGCCGGCCAAGCCGAGGTCGCGCGCCAATTTCTGTCCCGCGCACCACAACTCGATCGCCAGTTACGCCAGCAGATGGCTTACCGGATCGCCGGGGACTTAGTGTCCCGCATCGCCCCGCCGCCCCCGCCTGGTGCCCCGCCGGAGCTCGTGCTTGCCGCAGTCCTTGCCGAACGACACCGCCGCGAACTGGCGCGATTGCGCCCCACCATGCCCCCGACGCCGCAGATGGGCCCCTGGCCGCCCGCCGGGCCTCCCGCACCCCCCGGCTGGCCAAGCGCGGCGCCGGCGCCAGTGCCATGGCCCGAGCCGGGATCAGCACAGCGCGCTCCCTGGCCGCAGCAAGGCCCACAAACTGGCGGCTTCTCGCCACCTGGCTAAATCGCTGCGTTAGCCGGAGACGGTGACCGCCATGAGGGCGACGTCGATGATCAATAGCGCCCATCCGACCAGCGGAACCACGACGCCGCCGCCGCGCTTGGCGGTGAAAAACGACATAACGATGACGACGAAGGCCACCACGGGTGCGCCATAGAACGCGACGCCGAAATCAATCCCGCCGCGGCCCAGGTTGGGGCAACTGCGACCGCTGCAGCCGTCGGTACTCATCACGGCGCCGAGCGCGAAGAGCATCACCAGCGCGGCGGCCGGCACCGTGGACAGCGCCAACCCCCAGTTGACCCACGGCCAAACGGCGCGTTTCCGGCCTTCGCCCTGCACCGGTCCACTCGGGCTATGGGTTCCGCTGTCGAACGTCACGTTGGAGTTATTAGCGTCCATCCCTCAGGTGCTACCCGTCGACTTTCGGGTGCAAACAGTGCCGCCGCGCCCGCAAGTCTCCTCGACGAACAATTCGGGAATATCTCATTGCATCGCGTTAGTTTACGATATATCGTGATGTACCGAAGCGCACGACCAGTGCGTTATCCCAACAGACGTAAGGACTACAGACAATGACCAATCCATTCACTCCCCCCGGCGGACCATTCGCCGGTCACCCAGGCATCGGATTCGGCCCCGGCCCCGCTCCCGCACAACGGCGTGCCCTGCATGACGCGAGGCGGCAGGCGCGACGAGAATTCCGCGAACACCTCCGCGAACACGCCGGTGACCAGGGCTTCGGGCCGGGTTTCGGCCCCGGTTTCGGCCCCGGCTTCGGTCCCGGCTTCGGTCCGGGGTTCGGCTTCGGCGGCGGCCGACGCGGCGGATGGCGTCGCGGCGGTCCCGGCCGCGGACGCCGCGGCGACGTGCGGGCGGCCATCTTGACGCTGCTGACCGAGCGCCCGATGCACGGCTACGAGATGATCCAGCAGATCGCCGAACGCAGTAACGGGATCTGGCAGCCAAGCCCGGGTTCCGTCTACCCGACACTGCAGCTATTGGCCGACGAGGGCTTGATCACGGCAACCGAAACCGACGGCAGCAAGAAGCTCTTCGAGCTGACCGACCAGGGCCGCGCGGCGGCCGACAAGGTCGAGACCCCACCGTGGGACGAAATCGCCAAGGGCGCCGACCCGGGCCACGTCAACCTGCGGGCCGCCATGGGCCAGCTGTTCGGCGCGGTCGCGCAATCCGCGCACACCGGGACTTCCGAGCAGCAGCAGCGCATCGTCGACATCGTCAACAATGCGCGACGCGAGATCTACGGCATCCTCGGCGAGGACTGAGCGGGCCGCGGACCCTGGGTTAGGACACGTCAACCCAATCCAGGGTCCGCTGCACCGCCTTACGCCAGCCCGCATATCCGGCGGCACGCTCGTCGTCGCTCCACAGCGGCGACCACCGCTTGTCCTCCCGCCAGTTCTCCCGCAGATCGCCCGGATCTGCCCAGAACCCGACGGCCAGGCCCGCGGCGTAGGCGGCGCCCAGTGCGGTTGTCTCGGCGACCACCGGCCTCACCACTTCCACGCCGAGCACATCAGCCTGAATCTGCATACATAGATCGTTGCCGGTGATACCGCCATCGACCTTCAAAACCTCGAGGCGCACACCGGAATCGGCTTTCATCGCGTCCACCACATCGCGGCTCTGGTAGCAGATCGCCTCCAGCGTCGCGCGGGCCAGGTGCGCGTTGGTGTTGAACCGGGACAATCCCACGATCGCGCCGCGGGCATCAGATCGCCAGTACGGGGCGAACAACCCGGAAAACGCCGGCACGAAATACACCCCGCCGTTGTCGGCGACCTGACGAGCGAGCGCCTCGCTCTGGGCCGCGCCGCTGATGATGCCCAGCTGGTCGCGCAACCACTGCACCGCCGAGCCGGTCACCGCAATCGAACCCTCAAGCGCGTAAACGGGTTTGGCATTCCCGAACTGGTAGCAGACCGTGGTCAGCAGGCCATTTCTTGATCGAACGATCGTCTCACCGGTGTTGAGCAGCAGGAAATTGCCGGTGCCGTAGGTGTTTTTCGCTTCACCCGCGGCCAGGCACACCTGCCCGACCATCGCCGCATGCTGGTCGCCGAGGACCCCGGTGATCGACACCTCGCCACCGACGGGCCCGGTATCGGTGGTGACACCGTACGGTTGCGGCGAGGACGACGGCGCGATCACCGGCAGCATCCGCCGGGGGATCGAGAAGAACGACAACAGCTCGTCGTCCCAGTCCAGCGTTTCCAGGTTCATCAGCATGGTGCGGCTGGCGTTGGTGACATCGGTGACGTGCACTCCGCCGCGCGGGCCGCCGGTCAGGTTCCACAACACCCAGGTGTCCGCGGTGCCGAACAGCGCTTCGCCGCGTTCGGCGGCCTCGCGCACCCCGTCGACGTTCTCCAGGATCCACTGCAGCTTCCCGCCGGAGAAATAGGTCGCCGGCGGCAGGCCGGCCTTTTGCCGGATCACATCGCCGCGACCGTCTCGGTCCAGCGCCGACGCGATCCGGTCGGTGCGGGTGTCTTGCCAGACGATCCCGTTGTAATACGGCCGTCCGGTGCGCCGGTTCCACACGAGTGTGGTCTCGCGCTGGTTCGTGATTCCCAGGGCAGCAATGTCTTCCGGTGCCAGATTGCTTCGATTGAGCACCGACGTCAGCACCGACGACGTGCGCTCCCAAATCTCGACCGGGTCGTGTTCGACCCAGCCGGCGCGCGGCAGGATCTGCTCGTGCTCAAGCTGGTGACGGGCGACCTCGGTTCCGGCGTGGTCAAAGATCATGCAGCGAGTGCTGGTGGTGCCCTGGTCTATGGCGGCGACGAAGTCGGCCAACTGCTCTCCTCCAACGTGAACTGTGACACGTCATGTCATCGTCCATGATGGTCTACCCACCCGCCGGACCGGCAGGACGGCGCCGCAAGCCCCGTCACGCTTGCGTTACCGCCGGTAAACCTGTTCCATCGGCTTTGTGGGCGAAGAGGTCAAGCGCACCACCTATGACCGCGCACAACGGCGGGAATACCGGCGCAAGGTGCAGCTGTGTCTGGACGTCTTCGAGACAATGCTCACGCACTCACACTTCGACTCCGGCCAGCCCCTCACCGGCATGGAGATCGAATGCAACCTCGTCGACGCCGACTACCAGCCCGCGATGTCGAATCGCTACGTGCTGGACGCCATCGCAGATCCGGCTTACCAAACCGAATTAGGCGCCTACAACATCGAATTCAATGTGCCACCCCGGCCACTGCCCGGACATACCGCCCTGGATCTGGAGGCAGAAGTTCGGGCCAGCCTGAACGACGCAGAGATCAAGGCCAGTTCCGGCGGGGCCCATATCGTGATGATCGGCATCCTGCCGACGCTGATGCCCGAACACCTCGACCACGGGTGGATGAGCGAGTCGATGCGATACGCGGCCCTCAACGACTCCATCTTCAGCGCCCGCGGCGAGGACATCCAGATCAATATCGCGGGGCCGGAGCCGTTGAGTTGGAGCACCGCAACCATCGCGCCCGAATCCGCTTGCACCAGCATGCAATTGCATCTGCAAGTTGCCCCGGGGGATTTCGCCTCCAACTGGAATGCCGCACAGGTGCTGGCCGGCCCGCAGCTGGCCCTGGGTGCGAATTCGCCCTACTTCTTCGGCCACCAGCTGTGGTCCGAAACCCGTATCGAAGTGTTCACGCAGTCCACCGATACCCGACCCGAGGAGCTCACCACCCAGGGGGTGCGACCGCGCGTGTGGTTCGGCGAACGTTGGATCACCTCGATCCTTGACCTGTTCAAAGAGAACATCCGCTACTTCCCATCCCTGCTGCCCGAGTTGTCCGACGAGGATCCGGTCGCCGAGCTGGCCGCCGGACACATTCCTGCGCTCTCCGAATTGCGCCTGCACAATGGCACCGTGTACCGGTGGAACCGCCCGGTGTACGACGTCGTCGACGGCCGCCCGCACGTGCGGCTGGAGAATCGAGTGTTGCCGGCCGGACCGACCGTCATTGACATGCTGGCGAACTCGGCCTTCTACTACGGCATGCTGCGCAGCTTGTCCGAGGCCCAAGACCCGTTGTGGACCAGGATGAGTTTCGCTGCGGCGCACTCTAATTTCGTCATGGCGGCCCGTCACGGTATTCAGGCCCGGCTGCAGTGGCCAGGCGTGGGCAAAGTGACGACACCGGAATTGGTGCTGACCACACTGCTTCCGATGGCCGACGAAGGACTGCGCCGGTGGGGTGTCGACGCCGAGGTTCGCGATCGGTTCCTCGGCGTCATCGAGGGCCGCGCCACGACCGGCCGCAACGGCGCCAGCTGGCAGGTGTCCACGGTGCGGGCGCTGCAGGACGGCGGGATGACGCGGCCCGCGGCACTGGCCGAGATGCTGCGCCGATACTGCGAGCACATGCACGCCAACGAGCCGGTGCACACCTGGCCGTCGTAGGCGCGGGTACGTTGGGGACTATGTCACCTGAAGTAATGGACTGGGACAGTGCATACCGCGAGCAGGGAGATTTCGAGGGTCCGCCGCCGTGGAATATCGGTGAGCCGCAGCCCGAGTTAGCAGCATTGATGGCGGCCGGCAAATTCCGCAGCGACGTGCTGGACGCTGGATGCGGATTCGCCGAACTCTCGTTGGCGCTGGCCGCCGAGGGCTACACCGTGGTCGGCATCGATGTCACACCCACCGCCATCGCGGCGGCCACCAAGGCGGCAAACGAACGCGGCTTGAGCACGGCCAGCTTCACGCAGGCCGACATCACCTCGTTCACCGGTTACGACAACCGGTTCTCCACCGTGATCGACAGCACGCTGTTTCACTCGCTGCCGGTCGAAGGCCGCGACGGCTACCTGAGCTCGATACATCGCGCGGCGGCCCCGGGTGCCAGCTACTACGTGCTGGTATTCGCCAAGGGCGCCTTCCCCGCCGAGTGGGAAACCAAGCCGAATGAAGTCGACGAGGACGAGTTGCGCGCCGCGGTGGGCAAGTACTGGGAGATCGACGAAATTCGGCCCGCCTACATCCATGCCAATATTCCGCCAATACCCGAATCGGAGCAGAGCGCGTTTCCGCCGCACGACCGCGACCAAAAGGGCCGGATGAAGCTTCCCGCCTACCTGTTGACGGCGCATAAGGCCGGCTGACGGACTGAGATCACGTCGCCGTCGTCGCGGCCTTCAGCGCATCAGCGAATGTAGCCAAGTCGTCGGCGGTAGTGTCCGCGTGCGGCGAGATCCGCAGCACCGGCGCGGTCAGCTCCAGTGGCGCCCGCTGCACCCCGGCGAAGGTGGTCAAAATTCGGCGTTCCTCGAGCAGCCAGGAACGCACCGCTTGCGCGTCGGTACCGTCGACCGGGGCCAAAGTGGTGATCGCACTGGGCTCTTCGACCTCCTCGATCACCGCCCAACCCGGCACATCGGCCAGCGCGGTGCGGCTGATGCCGCCCAACTCGGCGAGTCGAGCACGTACGGATTCCGGACCATAAGCCAAATGTTCACCCAACGCTACCGAGAAGCCCACGCGCGCAGCGACATTGGCTTCTCCGAATTCGAGCTGCTGAGCCACGCTCAGCGGTGCCGCCCACTCCGGCGCGGCCAACCTCGGACGCAACCGCTCCATCAGGTCAGGGAGCACGGCAAGCACCCCTACACCCCGGGGCCCGGCGATCCACTTGCGCGACGAGGAATACGTGACATCGGCACCCACCGCACAATCCACTTGCCCCAGCGCTTGGGCGGCATCCACGACCAACGGCAGGCCCAATTCGACGCAGAGTTTCGCGACCATCGCCGTCGGCTGCACGACACCGCTGTGGCTGGCCACCGTGGTCAGGTGAACGAAATCGGGCGGGTCGGCCTCCAGGGCAAACGCTGCATCATCGAGTGCCACCCGGCCGTCGTCGAGGGTCGGCAGCAGCTGACACTCGAATCCGTGGATCTCCATCAAGGCCAGGTTGGGACCATATTCGCCGGGCAGGCAGGCCACCGTCCGGCGTTCCGCCGGCCAGCTGCCGAGAAGCAGATCCAGCGCGTTCAGTGCGCCGGTGGTGTACACCACCTGGGCGTCGGGCGTTCCGCTCAGTGCGGCGAACGCGGCGCGCCCGGCGTCGAGCACGGGTGTGGCGGCCTCGCCAGCGACGTATCCGCCGACTTCGGCTTCGTAGCGCGCGTGCTGGGTGGTCGCGTCGATCACCGCGAAACTCTGGCGCGAACAGCCCGCACTATCCAGGTGCAGACCGGCCGCCGGCGGACGGGCCTCCCGCCATCGATCGGCGAGCGAATCGCTGTCGCTCACTTCACCGCTAACGACAACCCGAAATCACCCGCATCGTCAGTCCACCACCGGATGCGACGCAGTCCTGCGCCGGCCAATTCGGCATTCACCCCGTCCGGGTGGAACTTGCACGACACCTCGGTAAGCATCTCCTCGCCGGCCTCGAAGTCGACGATCAGCTCGAGCGCACGGACGCGCACCCGCTGTTGGCGATCGGCCCGCAGCCACATCTCGATGCATTCCTCTTCGGTGTTCCAGCGAGCCACGTGCTGGTATGCCGCGACGTCGAAATCGGCGTCGAGTTCCCGGTTGATCACCGCGAGGACGTTGCGATTGAACGCCGCCGTCACTCCGGCGGCGTCGTCATACGCGCGCACCAGCCGACCGCTGTCCTTGACCAAGTCGGTGCCCAGCAGCAGGCTGTCCCCCGGCCGCATCACCTCGGACAGGGTCGCGAGGAACTCCGCGCGCGGTCCGGGTGTGAGGTTGCCGATCGTCGACCCGAGGAAGACGAACAAGCGTCGGCCTCCGCTGGGAATCTTGGTCAGGTGTTCCTCGAAATCGCCGCAGACAGCTTTGATCTCGACGCCGGCGTACTCGCTCTGGATGGCGGTCGCCGCGGTCGACAGGATGCTGGCGTCGACGTCGAACGGTACGAACCTGTGCAGCGACCCGCGGTTATGCAGGGCGTCCAGCAGCATCCGGGTCTTCTCCGATGTCCCACTCCCCAGTTCGACCAAGGTGTCGGCCTCGCTGGCTACCGCGATCTCGGCGGATCGGGCGCGCAGGATCTCAGCCTCGGCACGCGTCGGGTAATACTCGGGCAACCGGGTGATCTGGTCGAACAGCTCACTGCCCACCGAATCGTAAAACCACTTGGGAGGCAACGATTTCGGTGTGCACTGCAGGCCGTCGAACACATCGCGACGCAATGCGTGATGCGCCGAGTCGGCGGCGAGGTGATTGGACAGCGACAGCGTCATCGAGATCCTTTCGGGCGTCCAGCGTGGTCCAGTGGGGTCATCGTGACACCCTTCGCGGTGACTTCGACGAGGTGGCGATCCGGCACGTCCTCCCAATCGGAGTCGTCGTCGTACGGCTCGCTGGCCAGCACCACGCCGTCATCGCGGCGCACGATCGACAACGTGTCGCCCCAGGCAGTGGCGAGCATCCGGGAACCGTTGGCGGCCAATATATTCAGTCGCGCGATAGGGTCGGCCGTTCCGATCTCGACGATGGTGTCGCCCAGCGCGTCGAGTCCGCGCGCAAAGATGACGGCCGCGAGTATCGCGCTGTCGCAGACTGATTCGGCTGCCGACGTAGGCGGCAGCACGGCGCGGTCGACCACGCCGTTATGCGACAACAGCCAGTGACCGTCCGTGAACGGCGCGGTCGCGCTGAGTTCGATCGGCATGCCGACCGTCGCCGAGCGGACGGCGGCCACCACGCAGTGGCTGCGCAGCGCCGGCGCGACCGAGTCGAACGACGTGTCACCCCACAGCGGCGCCGCGCTACGCCAGCGCCGGGGCACGTCGCCGTCGAAAAACCCGACACCCCACCCGTCGGCGTTCAGCAGGCCGTGCTTTTGCCGGCGCGGAGCATAGGACTGCACCCGAAGACTGGACGGCGGATCCAGCACCAGCGAGGAAACGCTGACGTCGGCCCCCAGCCAGCCGAGGTGACGGCACATCAGCCGGAGTCTCCGGCGTCGGGGACATCCCAGGCCAACCGGACACCGGCGAAGATCTGACGGCGGAATGGGTGATCCCAGTTGCGGAAACTGGGCCGCAGGATCGCCGGCTCCACGGCCCACGATCCACCCCGCAGCACCCGGTAGTCGCCGTCGAAGAACGGCTGGGAGTAACGCTCATAGATCATCGGGACGAATCCCGGCCAGGGCCGCAATGGCGACGAAGTCCACTCCCACACATCGCCCAGCATCTGCTCAACCCCGTAGGCAGAAGCACCATCGGGGTATGCGCCGACTGGTGCGGGACGCAGCGCCGTGCCACCCAGGTTGGCGAGAGCAGCCGATGGATCCTGCTCTCCCCACGGGTGGCGACGCCTAGTGCTCGTCGCCGGATCCCACGCGCAGGCCTTCTCCCATTCCGTCTCGGTGGGCAACCGCGCACTGGCCCATGCCGCGTAGGCCTCGGCCTCGAAGTAGGTGACATGCTGCACCGGCTCATCGACGGGGATCTCTTCGACGTGGCCGAACCGCGTACGCGTTCGCCCGTCGGAACTCCAGAATTGCGGTGCGGTCAGGCCCGCGCGCTGGCGCTGCTGCCAGCCGCGCGCCGACCACCACCGCGAGTGGTGGTAGCCGTCGTCGTCGATGAAGTGTTGCCATTCGCCGTTGGTGACCGGAACCCGGCCGATCCGGAATGCCGGCACGTCGACGATGTGGGCGGGACGTTCGTTGTCCAATGAATAGGGTTCGCCGGCGGCGTCCACACCCTGCACGAAGGGGCCGCCGGGAACCAGCAGCGACGTTCCGGCCACGCCCGGCCGGCCGGCGGGTAGCGCGGACGTGTCGGGCAGCAGCGGTGCGCCGGTGCGCAGGTTCAAGGCCTGCAGCATGGTTTCGTCGTGCTGGTTTTCGTGGCTGACCACCATGCCGTACGTAAAGGCGGCTCGGTCAGCGGCGGGGTCGTCGGGCAGGGCATCCAGCGCATCCAGCGCGGCGGATCGCACTGTCCGGCAATATGATCGCGCCCGCTCGGGGGACAGCAGCGGCAGATCGACACGACTGGCGCGGGAGTATTCGAATGCGTCGTAGAGGGCCTCTACGGCGGGAGGAAGAATCCCGGGCCGTCCCGGGTCCCCGCCGCGCAACAGCCACAGCTCTTCCTGCTGACCGATATGCGCCAGGTCCCACACCAGTGGGCTCATCAACGGGTCGCACTGGCGACACAGCTCGGCGTCGTCGAAATCGGTCAGCCGCAGCGTCCGGGTCCGCACCCGAGCCAGATCGTCGGCAAGCCTTTCCCGGGAGGTCACGGCCCCCCTTGCGCTAATTGCGCGACCGTGGCCGCGAGGCCGTGCTCGATCACCTGGTCGGAGAAGTCGTCTCCGGGACATCGGCCCTGCTCGACGTAGCGGATCAACCGCTGCATCGCGTCAGTCAGCTGCGCGGGCGCCTGCTGGGCGGCGGCGGCCACACACCGACTGGCCGCCTCGCGCAACCGCCGATCACACAGACCGGCCTGGGCCGCGGTGTCCCAGGCGGTGGCCACCGGTTCGACGGCCTCGGCCGCGATGTCGGCAGCGACCGGGTGGTCGAGCAGCGTCACCAGGGTGAACACCACAGCGGGCCAGAGGGCGTCCGGCACGCTGTCGAGGTAGCGGATTTCCAGCCATCGCCTCGGGCGCACCGGCGGGAACAGGGTGGTCAGGTGGTATTCCAGGTCGGCGATGGTGGGGCGGCGATCGCCCAGCAACGTCCGGCCGTCCACCCAGTCGGCAAAGGGCACCCAATGCGTGACCGCCACGGCGTCCGGGTTATGCACCAGCATCACCGGTGCCTTGAGGGCATAACGCGCCCAGTCGGTGCCGGGGTCGTCCCCGCTGACGCCGAGGATGGGCCCGCAGCGCGCCGAGTCCATCTGACCCCATACGCGCTGCCGGCTGGAGACCCAACCGGTGAACTCGCCGCTCAGCATTGGTGAGTTGGCTGCGATCGCGACCATCGTCGGCCCCAGGGCGTGCGCCAGCCGTACCCGCGCCGCCCATCCGTCCTGCGGCCCGGCGTCCAGATTGACCTGAATCGATGCGGTAGACGTCATCATCGCCGCGCCCGCTTCACCGGATTCGCTGGCGGCGAAGAACTGCTCCATGGCGCGGTAGCGCGTTCCTGGATTGACGCGCTTGGGCGGCCGCACCGGATCCGCCCCGAGGAAAACCAGGCCGAGCCCGGCGTCGGTGAAGGCCGCCCGCAGCACGGCTTGGTCGCGATTCATCGCATCGATGGCCGGCATCACGCCGTCGGCGGGCGGGCCGGACAGTTCGACGGCGCCGCCCGGTTCCACCGTGACCGCGCTGCCACCCGGCAGAGCCGGCAACCGCTCGAGAACGTCGGTGATTTCAGCCCAGCTCGGCCTCCGGTAGGGATCGGCCGGATCGTGGCAATGCCCTTCTATCTCCAGACCGACGGGCCCCAGGGGCGCATCCGCCAGACAGCCATCGGCGATGTATTGCGCGGCAGCTGTAGAACTGGCCATCTCGGCTTCGGGCCTGCGGGCGGTATCGAGCGCGGCGGTGCTGGCGGCGAGCGTCATATCACGATCCCTCCGGGCCCGACCACGGGTCGCCGAGCGCCATGTTGCGCAGCTATCGGAACGATAGCCGCCGTGACTTCATCTTCCAGATCGCCCCGACATATTCCCGTTCCCGCACTTCGTGCCTATTGACCAAGCGCGTTCTGCATTGCTCCGGCCAGCACGTTGACGGCAGGCCCGCCGTTGCCAGATTGGCAAACCTTCGCTTGCAACAACACATTTTCGCGCAGCCGGGTTTGATCGAAGCACCGGCGATCGGTGCCCGCTTCCTGCTTGGTCCAGTTGGCATCGGTACCGGTCATCGGCCCGCCGTCGAATGACCACACCTGGGTGGAACCGTTGTCCAAATGCATCGCGGTGGTCTGTCCCGAGCAACCCCCCGTTCGATCCACCACCCGATGGAAAGCCCGGGACGCGGCGTCGTTGTTGGCGAATACCCCGACCGCCTGCCGAACGAAGTGGGTCTGGTCGTTAGCCGATGTCTGAGTGGTGGCCCCGTTGAACGACGCCAGATCCGCGTCGTTGTACACCTCGGGCAATCCGATGTCCGCCCAGTCATTGCATTCCGCGACGTCGACCCAATAACCCTGGAACGGCTGGGTGAACACCGACTCCCAACCCATCGGCCCGCCGACAATATTGCCGACCGACCCCTTGCCTTGGACCGCGTAGGACACCACCCCGGGTTCCGACGGGTGGGCGGTCGCGACCGGGATCGCGAGGACTGCCCCGACGGCGACACCGATGGTCACCACCACGGCGGAGATCCGCATTCCTGAATCCAATTGCCGGGCTAGACCTTGGCGGAGACGTCGAGGTCGACGTTGCCACGGGTGGCCTTGGAGTACGGGCATACCTGATGGGCCTGCTCCACCAAGTCGTCGGCGACGCGTTGTTCCACACCCGGCAGGTACCCGACGATCTTGCCGTTGAGCCCGAATCCGCCCGCGGAGTCCTTACCGAAGCCGATTTCGACGGTGACGTTGGTGGCGTCGTCCAGCTTGACCTTTGACTTGCCGGCCACCAGGCGCAGCGCACCCAGGAAGCAGGCCGCATACCCGGCGGCGAACAACTGCTCGGGATTGGTGCCCTCGCCGTTACCGCCCATCGCCTTCGGCGGCCGGGTTTCCAGATCGATGCGGCCATCGTCTGACTTCACATGGCCGTCGCGGCCGCCGCCGGTCGCAGTGGATTCCGTGGTGTAAACGACTTCAATGGTCATGGGTCTCGATCATGCCAGGACGCCTGCTTGGCGGCGAACGTCGAGTGGTTGGGCCGAATGCGACCGACGAAATCGTCCCGACAACTCGACGTTGGGTGCCTACCGGGGGCGTGTGACCGTACCGACTAGGGGCGCGGTGTGGCTGGCGCGTTCGGGGCGGGCGCCGGCGCACTGGTCGTCGGCGACTCGCCCGGGCCACCCGGACCACCCGGACCGACGCCCGGCGGTGGACCGAAGGGCGGAGCCATCCCGGGGCCGCCACCGGGTCCATACCCCCACGGCCCATTCCACGGTCCTCCCGGTCCTCCGGGACCGCCGGGGCCTCCGGGTTTGAACATCATGCCGTGGTGGTAATGGCAGTGATGGTTGAACCCGACGACCATGGCACCGGCGAAAAATACGGTGGCGAGGATGAAAACGATCCCGGCGACGATCACCACCCACGCTGCGGCCACGTAAAGCCCAGGGGGCTTGACTCGCTGGTGCGCCGGCGGTGCTGGCTGCGGAGCTGCTGCGGCGGAAGTCGGCTGGGTTGACGGTTCAGGTGTTTCGCTCATGTCTTGAATACTGCCCCGATCACCAACTGCCATAACAGGTCCGGAAGACAAAAGTTGCTGTGAATTGCTCTGCCCGTTATTGCGGCGTGTAGCCCGGCACTCAGGTGGGCGCCGGGCTACACGTCGTTCGGCTAGTGGCCCGCCGGGGTCCTCCTATCACCCCGTGAGCACATTGACGGTTAGGAACTCTCCCCCTACGGCGTCCGCGACGGCGCGACCGACGAAGGAATCTGGCTGGGCCCAGGAGCGCTAGGCGTCACGGCTCCCGGTGCACCCGGAGCGTTCGCGCCAGGTCCGCCACCCGGACCACCCGGGCCACCGAATCGATGCGAATGCATCATCGCGTGGTGCCCGTGGTGGTGATGGTGGTGACCGCCGTGGTGCCCTAGCGCCATCCCTGTGAAGAAGATGACCGAGACGATGAACACGATTCCCGCGACGATGGCAACCCATGCCGCGGCGAGAAAGACCCGTGGGGTCTTGTATGGCGCTGGTGCTGTCGCAGGCGCCGGTGCAGTTGCGGTAGATGTCCGCACAGTTGGGGTTTCAGATGTTTCACTCATGAGACAAATGATGCGGGGGTAAACAATGGTTGCGGCTATGCGTTAGTTAAGTAGCAGCTATGAGCTGAAAAGCCGTCCTACCTGGGAACGGCCTAGTCCGGCTTGAAGGGTTCACCGCGAACTTTTCCCGCCCGTTGGCTGAATCAAACCATGGCAGCTGCGCGAGAAAGCCGGGTCGGACATGTTGGCTAGGTTGGCTCGAGGCCGCGTCGCGCCTATCATGCCGCCGCGGGTGGGCGACGTTGGCTCTTACGGACACTTCTTTGCTCACTGCGGGGCGTCGGTGCCCTGTTGGGATCCGCGTGATAGCCGGCCGCCGTAGCGACGGTGGAATTTCTCCACCTGACCCGCGGTGTCGACGATGCGACGTCCTCCAGTCCAAAACGGGTGTGAATCCGAGGTGACCTCGACGACGACTAGTGGGTAGGTGCGTACCCCCTCTGGTGTGTGCCACTCGATGGTGCGCGAGCTGGTGATAGTCGATCGGGTCAAAAACATCGCACCGGTGTTGGCATCTTGGAAGACGACCGGATGGTAATCGGGGTGAATGCCGGGTTTCATCCGCGGTCTGCCTCCCGAGCGTCGTGGGCAGGTGTGCCTTCGGCATCATCCGCTAGGGCTGCACAAGGGTCCTCGTGCCAGTCGCCGAACGGATCGTTGTAGTGCATCCAGTCCTGCGGGGAGCGAAGCTCGTCGTCGGTGAGCAGTGCGCTGTTCAGGCCGCGGAGGATTGCGTCGGCATGCGCCCCGCACATCAGGATGGTCATCGCCGTGTGGCGATCGCCATGCTGCTCGTCCCACCTCAGCTCGGCGAAGGCGCGTCGTTCTGCATCGATATCGGCCAGCTCGGGGCCCGTCAGGGCGGCCAGCCATTTGCCGGCCGAACCGACCCGCAAACCACCGCCGGCCGATTCCAACCACATCGCCTGATCCGGCTGGCTAGCCAACCACAGCCGTCCCCGAGTTCGGATGACGCCCTCTAGCAGCAGGTCTAGACACGCGTGCAGACGCTGCGGTTGGAAGGGGCGCTGGGCATTGAACTCGACCAGGTTGACCGGGCCCCGAGAATCCAGGGACGGTTGCCCGGCCAGCAGCGGACCGTGTGGATCGTCGCTTCGGCCTCGCCGTGCATCGCGGTACAGATTGTCCAGCGCATGCTCGATGCCGCCGGCGCCCACGTGAATGCGGGCCCGCGGTGACAGACGGCGCAGCACGGCAGCGATGAACGGGTCAGTGCGGCTGAGCACGACAACGTCGGCGAACTCGGCCTGCCCCACCACCACCTGGGCACAGGTGCGCCCGTCATCGAGTTCGGCGTCACCGAGCGCCTGGTTCAGCCACACCGACGAATCGACACACGCCACCACCGCGGCGATCGACACATCAAGAGCCGCAGGCCCGTCGACGTACCCCGGCGCTACGCGCACTCGGACATGGTCGATGGCAACGCAGATCGGTTCGGGCTCCAGCCACGGCGCCAGATGCACCACGACCCGGTCGACGTCGTCGCGCCGGTGCAGCTGACGCAACAACACCAACAGATCCTTGCGGATGGTGCACGACACGCACCCGTGCGCGAGTTCGACCCCATTTTCCGCCGTCGTCAACACGCCCCGCTGCAGGGTGACCATCGTCCGGCGTACCACATGACCGTCGAATCGATGCTCGACGACCAACGTCCCCGGGGTGCGCAGCAGTGCCCCCACGACCGGGTCGGCGTCGATCTGGCCGGCGACCAGTATGACGGGCGTACGCATCGCTCCCCTTTTTGACAATCATTTTCATTAAAGCTACTCGTACGGTACCGTCCTGGACGGAGCTTGTCGAAAACCATTTTCAATAAGCGGGTTCAAGGAGGCGCATAGTGTCTGCCCACTGCCAAGTGACCGGACGCGTGCCGGGTTTCGGCAACGCGGTGTCGCACTCGCATCGCCGGACGCCTCGGCGCTGGTCGCCCAACGTGCAGGTCAAGACGTACTACCTGCCGTCCGAGGGCCGCCGGATTCGGCTGAGGGTCAGTGCAAAGGGCATCAAGGTCATCGACCGCGACGGCATCGAGGCCGTCGTAGCGAGGTTGCGCCGCCAAGGGCAGCGGATCTGATGGCGCGCAACGAGATCCGGCCCATCGTCAAGCTGCGTTCCACGGCCGGCACCGGCTACACCTACGTCACCCGCAAGAACCGGCGCAACGACATGGACCGGCTGGTGTTGCGCAAGTACGACCCCGTGATCCGCCGCCACGTCGATTTCCGAGAGGAGCGCTAGGCATGGCCAAGAGATCCAAGATCGTCAGGGACGAGTACCGGCGCGCGGTTGTGGCACGCTACGCCCAACGCCGCGCTGAACTGAAAGAAATCATCCGCTCACACTCGAGCACGGCTGAGCAACGGGCAACCGCGCAACGCGGGTTAGCGCGCCAGCTCCGCGACGCCAGCGCGGTACGGATGCGCAACCGCGACTCCGTCGACGGGCGTCCACGCGGGCATCTGCGCAAATTCGGGCTATCGCGGATACGGGTCCGCCAATTGGCCCATAACGGGCAATTGCCGGGAGTGGGGAAGGCGAGTTGGTGATGACCAAGAAACCTCAGCGGAATCGCCGCCTTGCACAGCCGGGCGTCAGGTCTAACAAGAAGAACCTTCTTGCGAGCCTTGGACTCAGCGCGGTCGACTATAAGAACACCGCCGCCTTGCGTGTGTTCATCTCGGAACGCGGCAAGATCCGCTCCCGCCACGTCACGGGTCTTACCGTCCAGCAACAACGGCAGGTCGCAACGGCCGTCAAGAACGCCCGTGAAATGGCGCTACTACCCTACCCAGGACGAGCCGCCGCGGAGTGAAACATGTTCTGATATCAGGTGTCTCCGATCCCTCCGTGATCGACCGAAGCGTGGCGCGTTGACTTCCCCCAACCCCGGCACGGGCCGTGCGTTCACCGTCATCGTATGTACCGCCTGCGCGGCCGACGATGGCCTTTCGGTCATCGACGAACTACGTCCCACCATCCGACGCTGCCCACACGCCATGCTCGTCGCGGCCGCGTGCATGCTCGGACCCCTCACGTGCGCGTCCCGCCCGAGCGGATGTGGCGTAATGGCTCTAGTCCAGCCATGCACGAACGACCGGGTAGCCTGCGGATCACCCCATTGGATTGGTCCCATCACCGACAACAGTCAGGCAGCGGCCCTGCGCGACTGGCTGGAACTCGGGCAGTGGGAAAACACGCCAGTGCCACGGCATCTGGGCAGGCATCAGCGTTGGACTCGAAACGCCGGTCAAAACAATTGACGCGAGCTCAACGAGGGTAATCGTAGGGGTTGGCCGGGGTGTCGATGCGAGTGAGCTCAGGCGGTACTACTGGCGCGACTCTACCGACGCTCAATGCCGATGCGATTTGCACCGCTAGTTGGATCTA
Organism: Mycobacterium sp.; assembly: GCA_035552295.1. Classification (GTDB taxonomy): domain Bacteria; phylum Actinomycetota; class Actinomycetes; order Mycobacteriales; family Mycobacteriaceae; genus Mycobacterium. Next base: position 36,922 of record DASZLQ010000032.1, read on the forward strand.
CTGCGGACATACTGCGGACGGAAAGTGGAAATTAGGCCGCTGATTAGGGCTTGAAAGGGTTCACTGCGAACTGAATCACCCGGTATGGCGCACTCACTCGCGCGCGGGTGTCCCACTGGCTGACGAAAATGCGCAGCTCGTCGAGGGTGGAGCCGGGCGAGATGTACCCGCCATACGGCTGTGCGAGCCGGTTGTCGTACGGGGGCGGCAGGCTTTCCGCCGGCTCTGGCCACTCGTCGTGCTGCACCACCGTCGTCACCGGCGCGGTGCCCAGCGATGTCGGGTCGTTGGCCACTCGGACCTCCATATTGCCGGTGCTGGCGTTGAGATATGACAGCACCGCCTTGCCGTCGACCTGCCTGATGCACATCTCGCCCACCTGGTCGGGCCATAGCGGTGTCGGCGGCTTGTTCCATCCGCCGTCGGGCCCGGCCGCCCACCCCTGCCACCGCGACCGGTCGGTGAACGTTTGCGGCGTGGCCCGATACAGCAACACCGGATCCCTGCGGGTGAAACTATTGGCCACGATGTACACCCAGCCGCTCTGTGAGTCAGGAGCAGGAATCGGGTCGTAGTATCCGCTGACCTGAGTCTGCGAGCCGCCTTGGTACGAAGCGTCGCGCCGAGACCTCGCAACCGTCTGCCAGCTGCCGTGGGCCGGCTCGGGGATCACCAGCCGCGAGTTCAGCGGCTCCAGGTCGTGGGTGGTGGTCACCATCAGGTAGTTGCGGCGGTTGATCTCCAGCACCCCGGCGGGCAGCTGCGAGTCCCCGGGCGGCGTGGGATCGGCCAGTAGCGGCTTGTTGATTCCGGTGACTCCGGTGTAGCGGACCCCGGCGGGATCATCGACCGACGCGGTGTCGACATGCAGCGCGACCGGTGAGTACCAGCCACCGAAACCGACACCCTGACCGGCGAAGCTGTCGCCGCACACCTGCAACAGCTCGGTGGGGAACGCGACGAAATCGCACAGATCGGTGGCGCCGATGCCGTAGTCCCTGGTTGGGGTCCCGGTGCCGGCCGTCGGACCGATTCGCAGCACCTCACCCGGGGCCAGCGGTTGCAGGACCGGCTCCGGCTCCGGTGCGGGCGGATCGGCACGCGCGGCACCAACCGAAAAGGACTGCGGTGCAAGCAAACAGACAACCGAAGCGACCAATAGCGAGCACCGCGTGCCGCCGCGGGTATGGGCGGAGCTCACCCGCGGATCATAGTTCGGCGGCGAGCAGCTCGGCGATCTGAATGGTATTCAGCGCAGCCCCCTTGCGCAGATTGTCGCCCGAGACGAACAGCGCCAGGCCGCGCCCGTCCGGTACCCCGGGGTCCTGCCGGATCCGGCCAACCAGCGATTCGTCGACGCCGGCGGCGGCCAGCGGCGTCGGCACATCGACCAGTTTCACGCCCGGGGCGCCGTCGAGCAGTTGACGGGCCCGCTCGGGTGAGAGCGGGCGGGCGAACTCGGCGTTGATCGACAGTGAGTGCCCGGTGAACACCGGAACGCGCACACAGGTACCGCTGACCAGCAGGTCCGGAATGCCCAGAATTTTGCGGCTCTCGTGGCGCAGCTTCTGGTCCTCGTCGGTTTCCCCGGATCCGTCGTCCACCACCGATCCGGCCAGCGGCACCACATTGAATGCGATCGGCGCGACGTAGGTCTTGGGCGCCGGGAACTCGAGTGCGCCGCCGTCGTACACCAGCCGCTCGGCGTCACCGACGACCGCGCGCGCCTGGGTCGCCAATTCCTCGACACCGGCCAGGCCACTACCCGAAACCGCTTGGTAGCTCGAGACCACCAAGCGCACCAACTGGGCCTCCTCGTGCAGCACCTTGAGCACCGGCATCGCGGCCATGGTGGTGCAGTTCGGGTTGGCGATGATGCCCTTGGGCAGGGCGTGCGCGTCCCTGACGTCCCTGTCGAAGTTCACCTCAGACACCACCAGCGGCACGTCGGGGTCCTTGCGCCACGCCGAGGAGTTGTCGATGACCGTGACTCCGGCGGCGGCGAATCGCGGCGCCTGCACCAGCGACATCGTCTTGCCGGCGGAGAACAAGGCGATGTCCAGGCCACTCGGGTCCGCTGTCTCGGCGTCCTCGACTTCGATCTCCTGGCCGCGGAATGTCAGCTTGCGCCCCCGCGAGCGGGACGACGCAAAGAACCGCACCGTGGTCGCCGGGAAGTCACGCTCGTCGAGCAGCCTTCGCATCACCTGACCCACCTGACCGGTGGCGCCCACTACACCTATTGCGACCATTACCGGCCCGTCCCCGCATACACCGTTGCGTCCTCGTCGCCGCCGAGCTCAAACGCCTCATGCAACGCAACAACGGCCTTGTCTAGTTCGCTGTCGCGGCACAGCACCGAAATGCGGATCTCGGAGGTGGAGATCAGCTCGATGTTGACGCCCACCTGGGCCAACGCCTCACAGAAGGTCGCCGTGACGCCGGGATGGCTGCGCATGCCCGCCCCGATCAGCGACACCTTGCCGATGTGGTCGTCATAGAGCAGCTGGCTGAAGCCGATCTCTTCTTGGAGGGCGTCCAGCTTCGCCACCGCCGTCGGGCCGCTGTCGCGGGAGCAGGTGAAGGTGATGTCGGTCTTGCCGTCTTCGACCTTGGAGACGTTCTGCAGCACCATGTCGATGTTCACGTCGGCATCGGCGACGGCCCGGAATACCCGGGCCGCATACCCGGGGATGTCGGGTATGCCGACGACGGTCACCTTGGCCTCGCTGCGGTCGTGTGCGACTCCGGTCAGGATAGGGTCTTCCATGGGTGTGTCCTTGATCGATCCGACGACGACGGTGCCTGGCTGGTCCGAATACGACGACCGGACATGCACCGGAATGTTGTAGCGGCGTGCGTATTCCACGCAGCGCAGCATCAAGACCTTGGCGCCGCAGGCGGCCAGCTCGAGCATTTCCTCGAACGTCACCGTGTCGAGCTTGCGGGCGTTGTGCACGATCCGCGGGTCCGCGCCGAAGATGCCGTCCACGTCGGTGTAGATCTCGCAGACGTCAGCGCCCAGCGCCGCGGCCAACGCGACCGCCGTGGTGTCCGAACCGCCACGGCCCAACGTGGTGACGTCCCGGGTGTCCTGGCTGACACCTTGGAAGCCGGCGACCAGAACGATCCGGCCCTCGTCGAGCGCGGCTTGCAGGCGTCCCGGGGTGACATCGATGATTTTCGCGTTGCCGTGGGTGCCGGTGGTGATGACGCCGGCCTGCGAACCGGTGAACGACCGGGCGTGCGCGCCGAGTGATTCGATCGCCATGGCCACCAGCGCATTGGCGATGCGCTCACCGGCGGTCAGCAGCATGTCGAGTTCCCGGGGCGGCGGGACAGGGCATACTTGCTGAGCCAGGTCCAGCAGATCGTCGGTGGTGTCACCCATCGCCGAGACCACGACGACGACGTCGTTGCCTTGTTTCTTCGTCTCAACGATGCGTTCGGCGACGCGACGGATCCGGTCGGCGTCGGCCACCGAGGATCCGCCGTACTTTTGTACGACGAGCGCCACTGTTGTTCTTTCGGTCCGGAGGGTATTCCGAGGTCCAGAACAGAATACGTGGCGGCGCATCGTGATTTTCTTCGCGATGCCTGTGCGCCCTGGGCGTTGCCTGTGCACTCAGGGCGAGATTTTCGCGATTTTCCCACCCTGAACGCACACCCAAAGCCGTCACCGCACACTCGATGGGTCAACCGGCTTCCTGGGTTATCTCTAGCCCATTGCCGTCGGGGTCGTGGAACGCGAACATCGGCGGCACGCCGTCCCACTGCAGCAGCTCGCCTACATCCACCCCGCGGTCACGCAGGTACCGGTGCGTCGCTGCGGCGTCGGGGCTAGCGAGGCGGATGCCGGTCTCCACGCCGGCCGGCACTCCTTCATGAGCGGGGATCAGCGCGAGCGTCGTGCCAGAGCCACGCGGCGCAACCGTGATCCAGCGGCCGCCGAACTGGGGCAGCGGCACGTCAAGGCGGCTTTCCATGCCCAGGGTTTCGGTGTAGAAGCCGAGCGCTCGATCCTGGTCGGTGACCGGGATGCCGACCGTCGCGATCCCGACGATGGGCGGTTTAGGTGTGTTCATGCGGTGCTCCAATCCGAGCTCAAGTTGAGGGCGTTCCGCTTACATGACGAGCGGCGCACCGCCGAATCGACACCTCCGATTCCCAGACAACTTTCGGGCAATTTTCCGGCCAGTTCACCGACCGACCAGCCGAGCCCCTCAGTTGAGGTTGGCGATTACGGCCCACGTGGCGATGGCCGACCCGAGGGAAGTCCAATAGCCGTAGCGTTTGTAGATCTCGCCGGCCCAGCGCCCCTGGGCTTCGAGGTCGCCGATGTCGGCGGAGACCTGGGGGTCGCTGGCATTGCGAATCGAGCACCACTGCGGTGGGTCCGCAAGATCGGCAAGGGCCAGCGGCAACGTAGCGTCGTCCATCTCCTCCGTCCGGGCGTCGGGGTAGTTGTGGACGATCCCGAACGAGTCGGTGGTGTTGGCGAAGCCGAAGTAGTCGACGGTTTCCACACCGCCCGCCGCGCCAAAGGTCAGCGTCGGCGGGCGAGTGGCCACCGGATGCAGCCGCCCGGCGTTGGGGGCCACAAGGGCATCGAAGGCGGCCGCGTGCCCGCCGCCCTGCACCCCGGGCCCGGTGAAGAGTCGCTGGGCCCAGGGCTTGCTTTTGAATTCCTTGGCGCAGTTGAACTTGGCGTTGGTGACCACGAAAACATCGCCGAGCTGGGTGGCTGCCCCGATGCCACCGGCGGTTCCGGTGGTGATGACCAGCTTTGGCCCGGCTTCGCTCACTATTTGCCGCCATAGCGCCACGATCGGCGCCGAGACGCCGTCGGTGGCCAGGTGCAGCTCCGACTTCACCGCCAGCACGTCGACGTTCCCGATCCTGACCTGGGCCACATAGCCCATACAGCCGGCTGCGCGGGCCGGCGAGCGCACCGTGAGCTGGGTCTCGTAGGTCTTCCACCGGTGGGCGTAGGGCGTCCAACTCGTGCTCGGCATCCCCGGGGTCAGCACGTCAGCGAGGGCCTGCCCCTCGGCCACCGTCCAGGTCACCACCACGACGTCGCAGGACGGCAGCGGCGCGTCGGCCGCGCGGCCATAGGGGGCGCCGCGGGGCGCCAGCCCGTCCGGCCACGGGATGGGGGCAGGCGCCTCGTGCGGCACCCGGTACGTGATGCGTTCGAGAAGGAGATCGTTGTTTACCTGCGCTATCGGCATGGTCGGAGGTCCCTTCGAGGTGCTGCGGTCTCGGATGCGACGTCGCAACGCGCATCACGTCCGGGTGCGTTGTGCGGTGAGGTACTACGACGAGACCATTTGGATCGCCCAGAAGTCGCTGGCCAAGTGCGCCCCGTTGATGGGCGAGCTGTCCGAGCTGACCTTGGATCCGGTCAGGTACTCGTAGGGCATGTAGAAGTAGCCGCGGTCGCCCCACGACGGTCCCCACGAGTTGCGAACGATCAGGTGGCCCTTGGGATCTGAGTAGCCGACGGCGACAACGGCGTGGCCGCCGACCGTGGCCTCACTCGGTTTCGGCATGGGCATCACACCCGTTTGAGCGACGGACTGCGATTCGAAACTCTGGTACACCGTGAACCCGAACACCACGGGTAGATTCGAGGCAATCGCATCCTTGAGGTCCCCCAGCGTCTGGATCGCCTCGTATTGCACCGCCGTGTCCTTTTTCGCGGCGACGTAGCAACGCTTCGGCGGCTTCACCGTGAACACCCCGATGTCGTACGGCCACAACGTTTCCGGGCAAACGCCCTCGCGGTTGACCGCCTTGATGCCGTCCCTTATGACCGCGCCCGAGTCGCTGGACACGGTACCTTCGAGCGCGCGTTCGTTGTAGTAGATGAACAACCGCGAAGGGACGAAATCGGACAAGCCCTGCCGATCCCGCTCATACTCCATTGCGGCGGCGATGGCATTTCCGGTGCACGACCCGAGCTGCCCCTGGTCGTAGACCGCCGGCATCGACGGACGCAGATCGTACTCGACGGGCGGCAGGTCCTTGAGTCTGGCCATATACAGCATGTCCCGGGCATCCGGGAGCTGTGGGCGCCAGCCGAAACCGCGGACGTGGCTCCAGTCCTGTGCTTGCACATCGCCTTTAACGCGGCTGGACTCTCGCAAAGTGGTCATTGCAACCTCCCAATCTGTGTGGTGCGTCGACCGTAGGGGCGGAGACCTCGAGATGGCATGCGTAGTGCACCACCTAATTTCTCGTCGGATCGCGATCATCCCGACGCGTAGGGCCGCTGGGCCTTTCCGTTCCCGTGCCCGCCGCGGAGCCGACCGTCGCGGAATTTCAGCAGCATCCCTGGCGCGTCGGCGCGAAAGCGGATGGCCGGCGAAAACACAAGTAGCCCACTACTCATGCCTCCGCCGGCCTTCCTGAGCATTGTTGTTGCTCAGGAAGGCGGCCGACGACGTTCACCGGTCCTGGCCACCGGACAAGGAAAGAGGAAACGATGACGACGCAACCCATTAACGGCTTGTTCCCGGTGCTGATCCAAAGCCGGTTCGGCGCGCAGGGCAACTTCGAGCTCGTCACCACTCATCACGACGCCGGCGATGCCGGCGGTGCGTTGGCGCACTTCTGGCGCAATAACGACGATCCTCCCACCTACCCATGGAGCCTTCCGACCGTCTTCGGCACCAATGTCGGTCCCCCGGCGCTGATCAGCCCGACGATGATCGAAAGCAACTTCGGCACCCCGGGCACGCTGGAGGTCATCTGCTTGGGGGCCGCGCAGGTGCCGGCAAAGGAGTTCTTCTACTTCTGGCGGGAGTCGGGACCGACGTTCAAGTGGGACGGCCCAGAATCCCTACCGATCACCCCGCCCCAGGGTGTGACCGGAAACCCGGTGCTGATCCAGAGCCGCTTCGGGGACAAGGGCAACTTCGAGTTGGTCTGCCCCGCGTTCGGGGGTGGGTTAGCCCACATGTGGCGCGACAACGACGATCCCGGTTACCCGTGGAGCGAGCCGACTGTATTCGGCAGTGACTTGGACGGGATAGAGGGCGTCACCATGATCCAGAGCAATTTCGGCAGCCCCGGCAACCTGGAGGTTATCTGCAGTGCCGCGACCGTCAACGGGTCCCCGAACCGGCTTTACTACTTCCGGCGGGACTCTGGCCCGACGTTCACTTGGAACGGGCCGTACTTCCTGCCGATCACCCCTCCCGGCGGCGTAGTGGGCCCCCCGGCACTGATCCAGAGCCGGTTCGGCAAGCAGGGCAACTTCGAGCTGGTCACGCCCGTGAAAAACGGCGGGTTGGCCCACTACTGGCGCGACAATGACGATCCAAATCGCCCATGGAACGGTCCGACTCTGTTCGGCGGCGGGCTGGGGGTGGTCAGTTGGGTGACTTTGATCCAGAGCAATTTCGGCGACCCGGGCAACCTGGAAGTGATCTGCGAGACCGGCCCCGGCCAGATCTACCACTTCTGGCGCGATTCCGGTCCCACCTTCACCTGGAACGGGCCCGACCCTCTGGTGTCGACGATCTAATCGCTGGTGATGGCGGTTGACGCGTGGTCGGAGTCGTCGTCGAATTCGAGGGGTACGACGAATTGGCCGGGGTGATCGCGGAGGAGTCATGCACAAGGCGGATACGGCGGCGTTGCGCGAACAGGTACTGCGGAGGCTCCGCTCCGGAGAGAAAGTCTCCACGGTTGCGGCCGACAGCGGCATCAGTAACTCCACGGTATATCGGTGGAGACGCGAAAGTAGGCGTGCCGCAACGAAACCGCCCGCCGCGCAGCGCTTGCCGTCGATCGAATCGGCGGCAGTGCCAATGCCGTCCGTCGAGGGCTACGTGGGGGACATAACCGGCCCAGGCATCACCGACAAATGGGGCGTTACGTGCACCGACCTGGGCGTTTGCGCGGTGGCGCCCAACGGCAAGCTGCTCTCGGTGTTCGGAGATACCTTCTCCGGCCTCACCGTTGGGCAGGGTGACTGGCGCGCCCCAGTCGCCCTGATCGGCAGCGGGGACACGAACAACCAGATCCGCTACGAGCACGCGGGCGGCGCCGACCCGAACTACGCGCAGCAGTTGTGGCCCTACGTCCACGACGGCCCACCCTGGAACCAGGGCGCCATCAGCACCGTGATTCCCTCCGACGTGCTGGTCGTCGGGCAGACGATGTACCTGCATGCCATCGTCAACCGCGGCTTCGGGAACGTGATCTGGACCGGAATCTGGGCCTCCACCGACAACGGCGTCAGCTGGCAGAGAAAGGGCGCCAAGGCAAGGTTTCCCGCGTCGTTGCACAACGGTTACGCGCAGCTGTGGTCGTGGGACTACAACCCCGATGACGGCTGGGTGTACGTCGTCTCCACCGGGTTTCAGCGCGACAGGGGCATCATCCTGCGACGCGTGCGTCCGGGCGACATCGGCGACAGGACCAAGTACTCCGGCTGGGGCTGGGCCAATAACCAGTGGGCGTGGGACAACGTTCCCACGCCCATCACGCCTCCGGCTGAAACCTGGGGCGAGCTGACGTTGCGCAGGCTGGACACCGGCACGTGGATCATGGGCGGCTTCCTGTCCTCGGGATATGCGTTGGGCTATCGCACGATCGACGCGCCGACCGCCAATCTGTACGAAGCCGAGGTCCAAACTCCGGTGGTCGGGACGACCTGGGACGCCCAAAACCTTGCGAACAATCAGGTCGCCCAGCTGTACGGCGGATATGTTCTTCCGGGCTCGCAGCTGGACGTTCAGGGTGGCGTCGGGCTGGTGGTGTCGCAGTGGGACACCGCAACGGGCTGGCCGTACCGGACGATGCAGTTCAGGGTGACGCTGAAGGACACGAGGGGCACATCGAGCGGCCCCAGCGTCGCGATCACAGGTCGCCGCCGATTTCGGTCGCCGGGCCAGGCGCGGTAGAGTGCTCTACGTGCAGCGGGTGCTCCTCCTCGGACGCCGCGACGGGGTCTGATCCAGACCGGCCTCCCGTCGCGGGGGTTCGCGATGCGCCGGTCTGAGGTCCCTTCTGACACCCCCGGAGCAACTACCGTGACAAGTTTTTCTCAGCCTTCCGGCCCGGACACATATTCATCGGCGCGGGCCGTCGTCAAACCCGCAGGCCCACCCGCGCCCGGCCAGCCCGTGTGGAATCCCCAACGGGGTTCGTCGATGCCGATCAACCGGTACCGACCATTCTTCGAGGAAGTCGAGCCCATTCGGCTCGCTGGCCGTAGCTGGCCGGACCGCGTCACTGACAGCGCACCGCTGTGGTGTGCGGTGGATCTGCGTGACGGCAACCAGGCGCTGATCGACCCGATGAGCCCCGCCCGCAAGCGCCGCATGTTCGACCTGCTGGTGCGCATGGGCTACAAGGAGATCGAGGTCGGCTTCCCGTCGGCCAGCCAGACCGACTTCGACTTCGTTCGTGAAATCATCACCAACGGCGCGATTCCCGACGACGTGACCATCCAGGTGCTGACCCAGTGCCGGCCGGAGCTGATCGAGCGGACCTTCCAAGCCTGCGAAGGTGTGCACCGGGCGATCGTGCATTTCTACAACTCGACGTCAATTCTGCAGCGCCGCGTGGTGTTTCGAGCCGACCGTGCCGCGGTGCAGGCGATCGCCACCGACGGTGCCCGCAAGTGCGTCGAGGAGGCCGCCAAATACCCTGGCACGCAATGGCGTTTCGAGTATTCACCGGAGTCCTACACCGGCACCGAACTCGAATACGCCAAGCAGGTCTGCGACGCAGTCGGCGACATCATCCAGCCGACGCCGGACATCCCGATCATCTTCAATCTGCCGGCCACCGTCGAGATGGCGACGCCGAACGTCTACGCCGACTCGATCGAGTGGATGAGCCGCAACTTGGCCCGGCGCGACTCCGTCATCCTGAGCCTGCACCCACACAACGACCGCGGAACTGCCGTCGCTGCAGCCGAATTGGGCTATCAGGCCGGCGCCGACCGGATCGAGGGCTGCCTGTTCGGCAACGGCGAGCGCACCGGCAACGTCTGCCTGGTGACGCTGGGGCTCAACCAGTTCTCCCGAGGTGTCGACCCGCAGATCGACTTCTCCAACATCGACGAGATCCGCCGCACGGTCGAGTACTGCAACCAGCTGCCGGTACCCGAACGTCACCCCTACGGCGGCGATCTGGTGTACACCGCGTTCTCCGGCAGCCACCAGGACGCCATCAACAAGGGCCTGGACGCGATGAAGGTTGCCGCGGACGCCGCCGACTCCGACGTCGACGACATGCTCTGGCAGGTGCCGTATCTGCCGATCGACCCGCGCGATGTCGGGCGCACCTATGAGGCCGTGATCCGGGTCAACTCGCAGTCCGGCAAGGGCGGCGTGGCCTACATCATGAAGGCCGATCACGGCCTGGCACTGCCGCGGCGGCTGCAGATCGAGTTCTCCGGAGTGATCCAAAAAATTACCGATGGAGAAGGCGGCGAGGTCACCTCGAAAGAGATGTGGGACGCATTCACCGACGAGTACATCGCGCCGGTGCGGCCGCTGGAACGGATGAAGCAGCGCGTCGACGCGTCCGAAGAAGACCTCGGCGTCACCAGGATCGCGGCGACGGTCAAGGTCGACGGCGTCGAGACCGAGATCAGCGGCTCAGGCAACGGACCGCTCGCCGCGTTTGTCGACGCGCTCGCAACCATCGACATCGACGTGGCCGTGCTGGACTACTCCGAGCATGCGATGAGCGGCGGCGAGGACGCGCAGGCCGCGGCGTATGTCGAGGCCTCAGTCGGTGGTCAAACGGTCTGGGGTGTCGGTATCGCGCCCTCGATCACCACGGCGTCGTTGCGTGCCGTGGTGTCGGCGGTGAACAGAGCCGCAAGCCACTGAGGCGTCAAGCCGAGACCTTGGCCAGCAGCATCCCGGCCAGGGTCTGGGCTTGCACGCAGCTGCCGGCGCCGACGATCAGATAGATCCAGCCTTTGAGCACGTCGACGGTCGCGGGTGGAGCCACGAAGCAGAACGCCTGATCACCCAGGCCCGGGACGTTCTGAACCTCACCGGCGGACTGCTTGTTGACCGCGAACCCCTTGGACTGCGATTCGAGGCACTGCTTGTCGACCGGCTTCCCGTCGATGCAGTACTCGTTGTTCCAGTAGAGCTTGTAGCTGACGTCGTTGCCCGCGGTCGGAATGGATGTGCACTGCGCTTCACTCGGGGACTGGCTGCCCTGGGCTTCCGGATACGCGCTGCCCATCACCCGACTGATGTCGGATGCGCTGAGCAGGCTGCAGAAGTTCTCCGGAACGTGCACGCCGCCCGCCTTCGGCGCTGAGCCGCCGTCGTGGGAGCACCCGCACGCCGCCGCCAAGACCACAGCAACCGCCACACACATCTCGACACGGCGCTTGACCGGACTCTCGGAGCGGGACGCGGCAGTGGGCATAGTCCGATGTAATCAGAAAAGAGCGAACTGCTCGCCCGCGTGCGCCTCGTCGACGATGTCGTCAACGCCCGTGCCGTTGGCCACCGCGCAGACGTGGTCCATGAATTTCGCGTCGGACACCAACGGCACCCCGAGCTCGTGAGCCAGACGCCCGTTGCCCCGGGCCGGACGGTGCTCGTTGCAGATCACCAGCGACGTCTCCCGGTCGACAGCGTCGGTGTAGGCCAGCCCGGCGTGCAGGATCCGCTCGACCAGCTCCTCGTGAGTCCGCTCGACCTCGGCCGCCAGCGCGACCCGCATACCCTGCACCAGCGGTCCGCCGCCGACGTAAGGACCGGGGTTGAGGTACGGGCAGCGCATCCGGGAGGCCAGCACCTTCAGCGGCCTCAGCTCGTCATGGGTGACCTTGCCGCTGGGCCAACGCCGGCGGGTGACCGGTCGCACGGGCAGCCAGACGTCGCGTTCGCGGGCCCGCTGCAGCGCGGCCGCCAGCACATTGGTCAGCACGACCGCATCGTCGAAGGCGTCGTGGGCTCGCCGCTGCGTCACACCCCAGTGCGCCGCCAAAGTCTCCAGCCTCAGGTTGTCGGTGCCCAGTTCCAGCCGGCGGGCCAGCTCCACCGTGCACATGACGCTGTCGATCGGCAGCGCGACGCCGGCCAGCTCGGCCTCCGCGGCTAGAAAGCCGTAGTCGAAGGCAACGTTGTGCGCGACCAGCGTGCGCCCGCGCACCAGCTCGACGACATCCCCGACGATCTCGCTGAACTGCGGCTGATCCTCGAGCATCTCGGCGGTCAGCCCGTGAATGTGGGTGGGACCGGGATCCACGCCCGGATTGAGCAGGCTCACCACGGACTGCTCGATGTGCCCGCCGGCATCGAGCGCGAGCACTGCCAGGCTGATGACGCGGGCGCTGCCCGGCCGGAAGCCGGAGGTCTCGACGTCGATGACGGCCCAACCCGCGTCAGGCTCAGTGGACGGCCGACCCCACGGCATCGTGGTCGAAGTGTCCCGCATGAATGCAGGATTTCACGTCGAGCCGACATCACTGGGTCGCTGCGCCTCGTGTCGCGCGGCTGAGTTCCCGAGGGCGACCCGCTGCACTCGGGAAAGCGCCGAGCGTGCGATCGCCCTGGGTTGACGAGGGCGACCCGCTGCACTCGGGAAAGCACCGAGCTTGCGATCGCCCTGGGTTGACGAGGGCGACCCGCTGGCCTCGGGAAAGCGCCGAGCTTGCGATCGCCCTTAAGCTTTCTCGCGTGATCACCGCCCGAGGACGACTCGCCCTGGCCGCAGGAGCCGGCGCGCGATGGGCATCCCGGGTGACTGGCCGGGGAGCCGGTGCGATGATCGGCGGCCTGGTGGCGATGACCCTGGATCGCTCCCTTCTGCGTCAGCTCGGGACCGGTCGGCGCACCGTCGTCGTCACCGGGACCAACGGCAAATCGACGACGACCCGGATGACCGCGGCAGCCCTGCGCACACTCGGCGGCGTGGCCACCAAC
>DASZLQ010000033.1:0-15056 GCA_035552295.1 Mycobacterium sp.
AACGACTTAGAGTTAGCTCTAAGTCAAGCATCGAATTCTCGGGAGGCCCGATGGCCGGACGCCTGACAATCGGAGAGGTGGCGGCCGAAGCCGGGGTCGCGGCGACCACTTTGCGCTACTACGAGCGGATCGGGCTTGTGCCGGCGCCGGTGCGGCTGGGCGGTCAGCGCCGCTACGACGACGCGGTTCTGGCCCGACTCGAGGTGATTCGGCTCTGCAAATCCGCCGGGTTCGCGCTGGAGGAGATCCAGGTGCTGTTCGCCGATGACGCCCCGGGACGGCCTGCCAGCCGCGCGCTGGCCGAGGCGAAACTCGCCGAGATCGATGCCCAGATGGCGTCGCTGGCGCGGGCGCGGGCCGTCATCGAATGGGGAATGCGCTGTACGTGTCCGTCGATTGACGCCTGCACGTGTGGCATTCACAGCGCACTACCCGCCTGAGCCGCGACGGGCACGCGGTCAGAACCGGTAGCGCAGGATCCTGGCCTTGCGGGCGAATGCGGCGAACTTGGCGGATACCTTGGTAGCCAACCGAATCCAGCCCGGAAACAGGTCAACCTCGGGAGCGTGTGCCAGGCTGGATTCTTCGACCAGCGTCAGCCGCGGATTCCACGTCTGCGGCACCCGCGCGTCCTTGAAGCCCGGATAGCCCCACTGGGCGCCCACAGTGCTGAACATCTGCTGCGGGGCCAGCTTCACCGCAAGCCGGCTGAACCAGCCGATGCGTCCGTAGTCGTTGAACGCCAGTTCTCCGGACATGAAGTGCTCGGTGATGCGACGGAAGACACCGACGATCACCGGCTCGGACAAAAACGCGAACAGCCCGTCGGCGATCACCATGACGGGCCGGCCGGCCGGGATAGTGTTGGGCCAGCTGTTGTCGGCGACCGACGCGGTGATCGAGTGAGCCCGCGCGTGGGGCGGCATCAGCCGGTCGCGCAATGCGATGACGCCCGGCAGGTCGACGCTGTACCAATCGACCGCCGCGGGCGGGTTTACCCGGAACAGGCCCGTGTCCAGACCCGCGCCGAGGTCCACCACGACCGCGTTGGGGTGCTCGGCGGTGAACGCCCGCACCCGGTCGTCGAGCATCTTGGCGCGCAGGGACGCCTGGCACACCACGCTGGTGGGCACGCCGAGCGCGGCGAAGTCGTAATCGATCCTGCTGACGATGTCGTCGGCGAGCGTGTCGCCCAGAATGGGCCGTGGCGATCGGCTGTCAAGCGCTCGTGCGTACTGGGTCAGCAACGCGGTCTGCTCCAGCGGGGATAGGTCGCTTACGTCAACGCCTGGATCGGACCGCATGATCCGAACGTACTCGGTGCCCCTGACCGGCGATGTTGGTGCGCAGGAGAAATCAGGCAAGGTATTCCGTGCCCGGCGATCGCGGACGTACGCTCACCGATGTGATGACGCAAATACCCGAGCGTCCGGCCACCCTGTGTGAGGCGTTCCAGCGCACCGCGTCGATCGATCCGGACGCCGTCGCACTCCGGACGCCCGGTGACACCCAGACGTTGACCTGGCGAGAACTCGCGGAGCAGGTGCGCAAGGTCGCTGCGGGCCTCGCGGGTTTGGGGGTTCGGCGGGGCGACACGGTTTCGCTGATGATGGCCAACCGGATCGAGTTCTACCCGCTCGAAATTGGTGCCCAACACGTCGGTGCCACTTCGTTTTCGGTGTACAACACGCTGCCCGCCGAGCAGCTCACTTACCTGTTCGGCAATGCGGGTACCAAAGTCGCGATCTGTGAGGAGCAGTACGTGGACCGCATTCGCGCCAGCGGTGCGGCCATCGAGCACATCGTCTGCATCGACGGTTCGCCGGCCGGCACCATATCGGTGGACGACCTGTATGCCGCCGCACCAAAGGATTTCGACTTTGAGTCCACCTGGCGAGCGGTGCAGCCGGACGACGTCGTCACGCTCATCTACACGTCGGGGACCACCGGTAACCCCAAGGGCGTGGAGATGACCCATACCAATCTGCTGTTCGAGGCGTTTGCCCTTTACTCTGTCCTGCCGGTCCAGTTTGGTGAGCGGGTCACATCATTCCTGCCGTCGGCGCACATCGCCGACAGGGTGATGGCGCTTTACGGCCTGGAAGTGTTCGGCGCCCAGGTCACGGTGATCTCCGACGCGCGGGCCATCGCTGCCGCGCTGCCCGACGCGCGGCCCACGGTGTGGGGCGCGGTGCCGCGGGTGTGGGAAAAGCTCAAGGCCGGAATCGAATTCACCGTCGACCACGAGACGGACGAACTCAAACGACAGGCACTGCAATGGGCGATGTCGGTGGCCGCCAAGCGCGCCGCAGCGCTGCTGGCCGGTGATTCGATGCCGGATGAACTGGCCGCCGAATGGGCCAAAGCCGATGAGCTGGTGTTGTCAAAGCTGCGCGAGAAGCTCGGGTTCGGCGAGCTGCGCTGGGCGGTGTCCGGTGCGGCCCCGATACCCAAGGAGACGCTGGCGTTCTTCGTCGGCATCGGCATTCCGATCGCCGAGGTATGGGGGATGTCGGAGCTGAGTTGCGTCGCTACCGTAAGCCATCCCAGCGTCGCGCGGCTGGGCACGGTCGGCAAGCTGCTTCCGGGGCTGGAGGGCAAGATCGCCGATGATGGCGAGTATCTGGTCCGCGGCCCGCTGGTGATGAAGGGCTACCGCAGGGAACCGGCGAAGACCGCGGAGGCGATCGACGCCGACGGCTGGCTCCACACCGGCGACATCTTGGACGTCGACGACGACGGCTATCTGAGTGTCGTCGACCGCAAGAAGGAATTGATCATCAATGCGGCCGGAAAGAACATGTCCCCGGCCAACATTGAAAACACCATCCTGGCTGCCTGCCCCATGGTCGGCGTGATGATCACGATCGGCGACGGCCGACCGTACAACGCCGCGCTCATGGTCTTCGATGCCGACTCGGTCGGCCCGTTTGCGGCCCAGCACGGGCTTTCCGACGCGTCGCCCGCGGCGCTGGCGGCCGACCCGGAGGTGATCGCGCGGATCGCTGCGGGTGTGGCCGAAGGCAACGCCAAACTATCGCGCGTGGAACAGATCAAGCGCTTCCGGGTTTTGCCGACGTTGTGGGAGCCCGGCGGTGACGAGATAACGCTGACGATGAAGCTGAAGCGCAAGCCGATCATGACGAAATACACCGCCGAGATCGAGGATCTCTACGCACGCGAACTACCTGCGGAGGTCCACGAACCCACCGCAGCCGCAACGGCGCAACCGGCGTGAGCGGCGGACGCATGGCCACGGCGCGCGAGCTCGGTCGCGTCGGAGCGCGAAAGATGTTGCAACGCACCGGAATACTTGATGAATCGGTGACACCGTTGTCGACTGACCCCGCCGAGGTTGTTCAGCTGTTGGCTGCGCCGTGGTATGCCGAGCGGCTCGACAAGCTGGCAGACGAGCTCGGCCGCGACCCGCACAGCGTACGCGCCGAGGCCGCGGGATATCTGCGCGAGATGGCCGCCTCGTTGGACGAGCGGGCGGTGGAAGCCTGGCGGGGCTTCAGCCGCTGGCTCATCCGGGCCTATGACGTGCTGGTCGACGAGGACCAGATCGCGCAGCTGCGCAAACTGGATCGCAAAGCGACGCTGGCGTTCGCCTTTTCGCATCGCTCCTACCTCGACGGCATGCTGCTGCCCGAGATGATCCTTGCCAACCGGCTCTCGCCGGCACTCACCTTCGGCGGTGCGAATCTCAACTTCTTCCCGATGGGGGCGTGGGCCAAGCGCACGGGAGCGATCTTCATCCGGCGCCAGACCAAAGATCTTCCCGTCTACCGGTTCGTATTACGTGCCTACGCCGCGCAGCTCGTGCAAAACCACGCCAACCTGACCTGGTCGATCGAAGGCGGTCGCACCAGGACCGGCAAACTGCGACCGCCGGTGTACGGGATCCTGCGGTACATCAGCGACGCCGTCGACGAAATCGATGGTCCCGAGGTCTATTTGGTGCCGACTTCCATCGTGTATGACCAATTACACGAAGTGGAAGCCATGACCACCGAGGCCTACGGGGCGGTGAAACGTCCTGAAGACCTTCGCTTCCTGGTTCGGTTGGCCCGGCAACAAGGTCAGCGGCTGGGCCGCGCTTACCTGGACTTCGGCGAGCCACTGCCGCTGCGCAAGCGCCTGGAGGAAATGCGCGCCGACGAATCGGGAACCGGGACCGAAATCGAACGCATCGCACTCGATGTCGAACACCGGATCAACCGCGCGACCCCGGTTACTCCCACCGCGGTGGTCAGTCTCGCGTTGCTGGGTGCGGACCGCTCGTTGTCGCTCAGCGAGGTGCTGGCCACCGTGCAACCGTTGGCGAGCTACATCGCGGCACGGAACTGGACGGTGGCCGGTGCGGCCGATCTGACGAATCGCTCCACGATCCGATGGACCTTGCACCAGCTGGTCGCCTCCGGCGTGGTCAGCGTCTATGACGCGGGCACCGAAGCGGTCTGGGGTATTGGCGAGGACCAGCATCTCGTCGCGGCGTTCTACCGCAACACCGCCATCCACATACTGGTCGACCGCGCCATTGCCGAGACGGCGTTGGTGGCAGCCTCGGAAACTTCGGTCGACGGTTTGGTGTTACCGGCATCGGTGCGCGATGAGGCGCTAAGTCTGCGCGAGCTGCTGAAATTCGAGTTCTTGTTCTCCGCACGCGCGCAGTTTGAGAAGGATCTCGCCGACGAAGTACGCCTGATCGGTCCGGTGGAAGACACCACCAAGGCGGCCAGCGCGGCCGAGGTGCGGCGGCTGCTGGAAGAGGCGGATCTGCTGCTGGCGCATCTGGTGTTGCGCCCGTTCCTGGATGCGTACCATATCGTCGCCGACCGGCTGGCCGCCCACGAGGACGAATCGTTCGACGAGCAAGCATTCCTCACCGAGTGCCTCGAGGTGGGTAAGCAGTGGGAGCTGCAGCGCCGAATCGCCAGCGCCGAGTCGAGGTCGATGGAACTGTTCAAGACCGCGCTGCGCCTGGCGCGGCATCGCGAGTTGGTGGACGGCTTTGAGTACCCGGATATCGCGGAACGACGGCGGCAGTTCGCCGACGAGATCGCTACGGCCATCCGGCGAGTCAACGCCATTGCCGAGCTGGCCAGAACGCGATAATCAGCCCGCCGCGCTAAACTCCTCCGGTTAGGAAGCCCTGTCGGGCCGAGCCGCCACCGCATGACATGTGCAACGGGGGGATTTCAAACGTCGAGTGACAAGTCCGGGGCCCAGGGCCGCCCACTGATCGGGTTCATCACCCGGGACAATGCGCCGCCGATCGGCCCGGCACCGATCAGCCGGACGTGGATGTCAGAGATGTCGGAGCTGCGCATAGGTTGGCCCAATCGGTGTTTGCCGCTGCTCATCGCTAACCAGAGCGGCTGGGAACTGCGCAATCCGTGCGCGTTCACCGCCACGTGGATGGGTCAAGACGGTGTGGACGTGATGATCGCACCCGATAGTCGCGACCCCGGTCAGTTCCTGCCTGCCAGCCATTTCGGTTACGGCATTCTGACCTGGCATCTGCCGATGCTGTTTCGCACTCCGCCGGGCTACAACCTGTTGGTCCGCGGGCCGGCGAACCATCCGAAGGACGCCGTGTCTCCGTTAGAGGGCATAGTCGAAACCGACTGGGCAAGTGCGAGTTTCAGCATGAGCTGGAAATTCACCCGCAAGCTGATGCCGGTCCGATTCGAGGTCGACGAGCCGATCTGCATGATCGTTCCGCAGCGCCGAGCCGAGCTTGAAGAGTTCGCCCCCGAGCTCAGGCGCATCGAGTCCGATGAAGATCTGCAGCGCAAAAATGAGCTCTTCCTTCGGTCACGCGACGACGCCGGCCGAATTCAGGCGGCGGCGAACATCGCCGCGGGAGAGCGACTGGATTGGCAAGGCGACTACACGCGGGGCAGACACCGCGACGGCGAGGCCGGCACACCGGATCACCAGACCCGCCGTCATCTTCGTTCCTTTGTTCAGCCGTAAGGTGAGGGGCATGCCGCTCTCAGGTGAATACGCACCCAGCCCGTGGGATTGGTCCCGCGAACAAGCCGACAAGTACGCCGAATCCGGAGGAACAGAGGCCGCGGACATGAAGGGCAAGCCCATCATCCTGCTGACCACTGTCGGAGCCAAGTCCGGCAAACTCCGAAAAATCCCGTTGATGCGCGTCGAACACAACGGCGAGTATGCGGTCGTCGCCTCACTCGGAGGGGCCCCGAAGAACCCGGTCTGGTACCACAACATCGCCAAGAACCCGCGCGTCGAGCTGCAAGACGGCGCCGCCACCCACGATTACGACGCCCGCGAGGTGTTCGGCGAGGAAAAAGCCACCTGGTGGGGGCGCGCCGTCGAGGCCTGGCCCGACTACGCCGAGTACCAGACGAAGACCGACCGCCAGATTCCGGTGTTCGTGCTGACCCCGGTGAGCTGAGCCGCTTACCCAGGTCGCAGGCACGACATGGCACCATTGACCGGTGTCCGCTGAACTGAGCCAGAGCCCGAGCGCTCCGATGTCTGCGCCGCTCGGCGCAGATGACGTCGACGCCGCGGCCCAGCGCATCGCGTCGGTGGTCACGCCCACCCCGTTGCAGCGCAGTGATCGGCTGTCGGCGATCACCGGCGCGCAGGTCTATCTGAAGCGCGAAGACTTGCAAACGGTGCGCTCCTACAAGCTGCGTGGCGCCTACAACCTGCTGGTGCAGCTGTCCGCGGAGGAGACGGCGGCCGGTGTGGTGTGCTCATCGGCGGGCAATCACGCGCAGGGCTTCGCGTACGCATGCCGCACGCTGGGGGTGCGTGGCCGCGTCTATGTCCCCGCGACGACGCCCCGGCAAAAGCTGGACCGGATCCGCTACCACGGCGGGGAGTGCATCGAGCTGATCGTGGGGGGCAGGACCTATGACCTCGCCGCCGAGGCGGCATTGGCCGATGTGGAACGCACCGGCGCCACGCTGGTGCCGCCGTATGACGATCTGCGCACCATCGCCGGCCAGGGCACCATTGCCGTCGAGCTGCTTTCTCAGCTCGACCGCGAGCCTGACCTGGTGGTGGTCCCGGTGGGCGGCGGCGGTTGCATCGCCGGCATCACCACCTATCTGGCCGAGCGGACGGCGAACACCGCGGTGTTGGGTATCGAGCCGGCCGGTGCCGCCGCGATGATCGCCGCGCTGGCCGCCGGCGAGCCGGTGACGCTGGACCACGTCGACCAATTTGTCGATGGCGCCGCGGTGAAACGGGCCGGAACGCTGACCTATGCGGCGCTGGCCGCCGCCGGCGACATGGTGTCGATCACGACGATCGACGAGGGCGCGGTGTGCACCGCGATGCTCGACCTCTATCAGAACGAGGGCATCATCGCCGAGCCGGCCGGTGCGCTGTCAGTGGCGGGTCTGCTGGAAGCCGACGTCGAGCCGGGCTCCACGGTGGTTTGCCTGATCTCAGGCGGCAACAACGACGTTTCGCGCTACGGCGAGGTGCTGGAGCGCTCGCTGGTGCACCTCGGCCTCAAGCACTACTTCCTGGTGGACTTCCCGCAAGAGCCCGGTGCGCTGCGCCGGTTCCTCGACGAGGTACTCGGGCCCAATGACGACATCACCTTGTTCGAGTACGTCAAGCGCAACAACCGGGAGACCGGTGAGGCGCTGGTGGGCATCCAGCTGGGATCGTCGGCGGATCTCGACGGTCTGCTGGCTCGGATGCGGGCAACGGAAATCCACGTCGAAACCCTCCAGCCTGGTTCGCCCGCTTACCGGTATTTGTTGTAGCCGTTGACCTAACGCCGTTGGATTTTCGCCGCGAGCGTGCGCAGTTGTACGCGCTTTGCGGCGTGTCACCGTACAAACATGCACGCTCGCGGCAGATTAGCGCGCGTAGGCCGTCAGGTACGGCGGCACCGGGGTAGTGGCGTCGAGGTCGTCAGCCGGCACCGGAGTTGCCGCCGTCAGGCTCAGCGGCAGCACTCCGGCCCAGTGCGGCAGCGCGCAATCTTCCGGCTCATCGACTGGCCCGCCGCTGCGTACCTTGGCGGACACCTCGACGAGGTCAAGCGCGAGCAGCGCCGTTGCGGCGAGCTCGCGTGCACTCGGGTTCCTGCAGTCAGCGGACCGTCCCCGTGCGATGTGATCGAGCAGCGAGTGCAGCGCCCGCAGCTTCTCCGCCGGGTCTTCGACGACGCGTGCGTCGCCCACCACGACAACCGAGCGGTACATCAGCGAATGGTGCAGCGCCGAGCGGGCCAGGACCAGCCCGTCGACGAGGGTGGTCGTGACGCAGACGGGCAGGCCCGACGGCGCTGCCTTGGCGGCCAGCATCGGGCCGCTGCCGGTGGAACCGTGCAGGTAGAGGGTTTCGCCGAGGCGGGTGTGCGTCGTCGGCAGGACCACCGGCCTGCCGGCGCTGAGGTAGCCCAAGTGACAGATCAGGGACTCATCCAGGATCCGGTGCACGGTTTCGCGGTCGTAGCGGGCGCGTTCCCGATAGCGGGTGGGCGTGGTGCGCGGTGTGGGGTGGTATGCGGTTTCCAAGAGATTGCCTTCGCATTTGTAATAGTACATACTTTTATCTGTGCCAGTGCAATACAGCATAGTGGGGACGGGCGCGGAATCCATAGCCGCCGACGTGGAGGAGGCGATCTCCAAAGGCAGGCTGGCACCCGGCGACGCGCTGCCGCCGATCCGGGACCTCGCCGCCCAGCTCGGTGTGAACGCCAACACCGCCGCCGCGGCCTACCGCCTGCTGCGCGATCGGGCTGCCGTCGAAACGGCGGGCCGCCGCGGCACGCGAGTGCGGCACCGCCCCGCGACCACACCGCGCTCCCTGCTCGGGCTTGATGTTCCCGCCGGTGTCCGCGATCTGTCGACCGGTAACCCGGACCCCGCCTTGCTGCCCATTGCGGCCGCCCCACCGGTCACTGCTGTCGGTCGCCCGGTGCTGTATGGGGAGCCGGCGATGTCGCCCGAATTGGTCGACCACACCCGCGCGGCGTTGACCGCCGACGGCGTTCCGGCCGATCACCTCGCGGTGACCAGCGGCGCGCTGGACGGCATCGAGCGGGCACTCACCGCGCACCTGCGTCCGGGTGATCGGGTGGCCGTCGAGGATCCCGGCTGGGCCAACATGCTGGATCTGCTTGCCGCGTTGGGGTTTTCGGCCGAGCCGGTGCGGGTCGACGACGACGGGCCGCGGGTTGCCGACGTCGTTCGGGCGCTGGATCGCGGGGTGCGTGCGCTGGTTGTCACCAATCGTGCGCAGAACCCGACCGGTGCGGCGCTATCCGCGGATCGCGCCGCTGCGTTACGCAGCGTATTGGCCGACCGGTCCGATGAGGTGCTGCTCGTCGAAGACGATCACTGCGCAGGCATTTCCGGCGCGCCGCTGCACACTTTGGCCGGATCCACCACCCATTGGGCTTTCGTGCGGTCTGCGTCCAAGGCGTACGGTCCGGACCTGCGGGTGGCCGTCCTGGCCGGAGACCACCGCACTGTCGAGCGGGTGCACGGTCGATTGCGGCTCGGGCCGGGCTGGGTGAGTCACGTACTGCAAGGACTCGCGGTCGGCTTGTGGTCGGATGACGCTGCGACGCGGCTCATCCGCACCGCCGAGCAGCAATACAGCAGCACGCGCACGCGATTGCGCACCGCCTTGGCCGAGCGCCAGGTCACCGCTTTCGGTCGGTCCGGGCTCAACCTGTGGATCCCGGTCCCAGACGAGACCGTCGCGATCACCCGGCTGCTCAACGCGGGCTGGGCCGCGGCGCCGGGAACGCGGTTTCGCATTCGCACCGGGCCGGGCATACGCATCACCATCGCGGACCTGGCCGCCGACGAGATCGATCCACTCGCCGACGCCGTCGCCGAGGCGGTGCGCGGTACCGGCCGTTCCAGCGTGTAGCTCAGCCGGCCACCCGCAGAATGGCGAACGAGCGCCCTTCCAGCACCGTGCTATCGGCATTGCCAGTCGGCTCACCCCACGCCAGCACCACGTCACCGGCGACCGGTACCGTCACCGGCTCGGCGCTGAGGTTGCACGCAATGCGTAACTGGCCGCGGCACAAAATAATCCAGGCTTGCTCCTCGTCGTAATCCACGACAAGCTGGTCCAGCCACGGATCGGCCAAGTCAGCCTCGCTGCGGCGCAAGGCGATCAGATCGCGATAGAGCCGGAGCAACCGGATGTGTTCGCCGGCGCCGACCTCGTCCCAGTTCAACTTGGAGCGCTGAAATGTCCGCGGGTCCTGCGGGTCGGGAATCTCGTCGGCGTCCCAGCCGTGCTCGGCGAACTCGGCTTTACGGCCCTCCGCGGTGGCCCGGGCCAACTCCGGTTCGGGGTGTGAGCTGAAAAACAGGAATGGGGTCGACGCTCCCCATTCCTCACCCATGAACAGCATTGCGGTGTAGGGAGATCCAAGCACCAGGGCGGCCTTGATCGCCAGCTGGCCGCCGGTCAGGTGCTGTGATGGCCGATCGCCGAGAGCGCGGTTGCCCACCTGATCGTGTGTGCAGGTGTAGGCGATCAACCTGTTCGCGGGGATGGTCGAGGTATCCAGCGGCCGCCCGTGCCGGCGCCGGCGGAACGACGAATAGGTACCGGCGTGGAAGTATCCGTGGCGCAGTGTCTCCGCCAGTGTGGCCAGTGAGCCGAAGTCGGCGTAGTAGCCCTGACGCTCGCCGGATAGCGCGGTGTGGATGGCGTGATGGATATCGTCATCCCATTGCGCGGTTATCCCGTAGCCGTTGTGGTCGCGCGGGGTGATCAGCCGCGGGTCATTGAGCTCGCTTTCGGCGATCAGCGACAGCGGGCGGCCCACCTGCCTTGACAGCCAGTCGGTTTCGGTCGCAAGCTCCTCGAGGATGTGGATGGCCGTGGTGTCCACCAGCGCGTGTACCGCGTCCAGCCGCAGACCGTCGGCGCGGAAGTCGCGCATCCAGCGCAGCGCGCATCCGATGATGTAGCGCCGCGCCTCGTCCGAGTTGGCATCGGCGATGTTGATGCCTTCCCCCCACGGGTTGCTTGCCGACGATACGTAGGGGCCGAACCGTGGCAGGTAGTTGCCCGACGGGCCGAAGTGGTTGAACACCGCGTCGATCAATACGCCCAAACCACGTGCATGGCAGGCATCGACGAAGCGGACCAAACCGTCGGGACCGCCATAGGGTTCGTGCACGCTGTACCACAACACGCCGTCATATCCCCACCCGTGGGTGCCGGCAAAGGAGTTGACGGGCATCAGCTCGACGAAGTCGACCCCGAGATCGGCCAGGTAGTCCAGCCTTTCGACGGCGGAGTCGAAGGTGCCGTCGCCGGTGAAGGTGCCGACGTGTAGCTCGTAGATCACCGCACCTTCGACCGACCGGCCCGGCCAGGTGTCGTCGGTAGAGCCTGCGGCTGTGGGGTCCCACAGCTGCGAGCGGGCGTGCACCCCATCGGGTTGGCGGGGCGATCGCGGGTCGGGCAGTACGGTGGGGTCGTCGTCGAGCAGGAATCCGTATCTGGCGTCCGGTGCGGTCTCGACGGATGTGTGCCACCAGCCGTCATGCGAGCGCGTCATCGCGTGCAGCGCGCCGTCGACGTCGAGGCGCACCTGCGTGGGTTCGGGCGCCCAGACGCGGAATTCACTCATGGTCGCGCTCCAGTAGGACGACGGGCAGGTCGGCGAACAATTCGGCGGCCGACGTCGGTCCGCTTGCCACGGCGCCGGTGAGCGTGTCGGTCCAGGAGCCGTCGGGTAGCGGCAGCACGGTGTTACCCCAGCCCGTTTCGGCCAGTCGTACCGTCCAGCGGGTCACCGCGACCAGGATGTCGTCGCCGCGGCGGAACGCCACCACGTGATCGCTGGCCTGCCCGCTGGCGAGCACAGGAAAGTATCCGCCGCGCAGGAAGGTGTCCGGACGGAAGCGCCGCAGCCGAAGCGCCGTGGTGACAACGCGAATTTTTGGATCGTGCAACTCTTTCAGTGCGGCCCTGCGAGCGGCGTAGTCGACCGGGCGGCGGTTGTCGGGGTCCACCAGGCTGTCGTCCCACAGCTCGGTGCCCTGGTAGACGTCGGGTATGCCGGGCACCGTCAGGGCTAGCAGCTTCTGACCCAGTGCGTCGCTTGCGGCGTGCGGATTGAGTTGAGCGACAAGTTCGGTCAGTGCGGGCGCCACCGGCCCGTCGAGCACGGTGTCCAGCCAACGGTGCACCGCCTCCTCGAAGGCGGCGTCCGGCTCGTTCCACGAGGTATGCAAGGCCGCCTCCCGGATGGCCTTCTCGGCGTAGCCGTGCAGCCGGTCGCGCAGCTCACCGGTGACCGCACCGCCCACCGGCCACACCCCAAAGATGTTCTGCCACAGGAAGCGTCCGGTTGCGGGATCGGGGGAGGGGGCCTCGATTTCCCAGCGGGCGAGGAACTCGGTCCATAGCGACGGCACCTGCGACAGCACTCCGATGCGGGCACGCACGTCCTCCCCGCGCTTGGTGTCGTGAGTGGTCAGCGTGGTCATCGTCTGCGGCCACATCCGGGCGCGGGTGGCGGCGCTGTGGTGAAACTCCGCGGCGCCCACCCCAAACCGGCGTGGCGCGCCGCCCACCTCGTTGAGTGACACCAACCGCGCGTCGCGGTAGAACAAGCAGTCCTCGCTTGCCTTGGCGATCACCGCGCCGCACAGTTGTTGCAGGCGGATGGCGGGTTCGCTGCCACCGGCCAGCGCCGCGGCGAGCACCTGTAGCGCGGGCCCCAATTGTGGTGACGCCGCATGGGTTTCGGCCAACGCGGTGGGCAGGAGCGCGGCCAGGCCGGGGTAGTCGTAGCGGTACACCCCGATGTGACTGAGCAGCGCGGCCACCGCCTCGGGCAGCAGCGGATGATCGGTACCGGCCGCGGCCGCGATGGACCGTCGCAGCCTGCCCAGTTCGCTGCCCAGCGTGTCGGTAGCCGCATGGATCTTGAGGTCGCTCAACAGTTCCGGCATCGCGTGGTAATCCGTGCCGGAGGATTCGATCAGCGCGGTCAGCGCCGGCGCCCCCGCCGGATCGATGAAGACGCCGCCCACTTCTCGCAGCACGTCATAGCCGGTGTTGCCGTCCACCGGCAGCGTGGGTTCCAGCGCCTCGTCGACGGCGAGAATCTTTTCGATCACAATCCAGGCGTCCGGACCGGCCAGGTCGCGCAACCAGGCCAAATACCCACAGGGATCGGATAATCCGTCGGGGTGGTCGATGCGCACGCCGTCGACGAGTCCCTCGGCAAACCAGCGGGCGACTTCGGCGTGGCTGGCGTCGAACACCGCGCGATCTTCCTGTCGCAGTCCGGCCAGCGCGGTGATCGAAAAGAAGCGGCGATAACCGCAGACTCCGTTTCGCCAGCCCACCAACCGGTAATGCTGGCGGTCATGCACTTGCGCGCCGGTGCCGTCCCCGGTGCCGGGGGCGATGGGTAGCGCCAGCTCTCCCAGGCGCAGCAGCTCCCCGTCGACTGTCAGGCCGGCGGCGTCATCGTCGGAACCTAATAGCGGCAAGACAATTCGCCCGTCGTCAAGGCTCCAGTCGATATCGAAGAACGTCGCGTACGGCGAGGATCGACCGTGCCGCAACACGTCCCACCACCACACGTTCTGCTCGGGTTTGTCGATGCCGACGTGGTTGGGCACGATGTCGACGACCAGGCCCATGCGGCGCGCGCGGGCCGCCGCTGACAGCCGCGCCAGGCCGTCGGGACCGCCCAGCTCCGGTGACACGGCCGTCGGGTCGGTGACGTCGTATCCATGGCTGGACCCGCGGACCGCGGTCGTGATGGGCGACAGGTACAGATGCGATATCCCGAGCTCGTCGAGGTAATCCAGCAGGTTCTCGGCGTCGGCGAAGGTGAACCCGAATCCGCTGGACTCGCCACGCAGTTGTAACCGGTAGGTGGCTCGGACCGGAAAAGCCATATGTCAGGCGGTCTTACGCAGGATTAGCAGCGAGCGCGCGGCTACCTTGACCTTCGCTTCGGCCGCCACCACCGAATCGGCGTCACCGACGGGGTGGTTGGTGTCTAGCTCCACGGTCCACTCCCGGGCGTAGTCGTCGTGCGGCGTGATGAATTCGACGTAGTCATCGTGGGCGTTGAAGCACAACAGAAATGAATCATCGAGCACGCGTTCGCCGCGGGCATCGGGTGCGGCGATGGCGTCTCCGTTGAGGAATGCCGCCACGCATCGATGATGGAAGCTCTTGTCCCAATTCTCATGGGTCATCTCCCGGCCGCCCGGGGTCAACCAGGCGATGTCGCGGACTTCGTCGCCACTTCGGATCGGCTCGCCCTCGAAGAATCGGCGCCGGCGAAACACCGGATGGTTTTTGCGCAGGGTGGTCACTTTGCGGGCGAAGGCCAGCAGGTCGGCGTTCTTGTCGACCAAAGACCAATCCATCCAAGACAATTCGGAGTCCTGGCAATAGACGTTGTTGTTGCCGTTCTGGGTTCGCCCGATCTCGTCGCCGTGCGTGATCATCGGTGTGCCCTGGCTGACCATCAGGGTGGCCCAGAAATTGCGCATCTGGCGGCAACGCAGTTCGACGATGTCGGGGTCGTCGGTGGGGCCCTCCACGCCGCAATTCCACGAGCGGTTGTGGCTTTCTCCGTCGCGATTGTCTTCGCCGTTGGCCTCGTTGTGCTTTTCGTTGTAGGACACCAGGTCGTTGAGCGTGAACCCGTCGTGGGCGGTGACGAAATTGATACTCGCGCTAGGGCGCCGGCCGGTGGCCTCGTAGAGATCCGACGACCCGGTCAGCCGGGAGGCGAACTCGCCGAGGGTCGCGGGCTCGCCCCGCCAGTAGTCGCGCACAGTATCCCGGTACTTCCCGTTCCACTCGGTCCACAAACCCGGAAAGTTGCCGACTTGATAGCCGCCCTCGCCGACATCCCACGGCTCGGCGATCAGCTTGACCTGGCTGACTATCGGATCCTGTTGCACCAGATCGAAGAACGCGCTCAATCGGTCGACGTCATGCAACTCGCGGGCCAGCGTGGAGGCCAGGTCGAACCGGAACCCGTCGACGTGCATTTCGGTCACCCAGTAGCGCAGCGAGTCCATGATCAG
>DASZLQ010000034.1:0-12192 GCA_035552295.1 Mycobacterium sp.
TTCGAACGTGGCTGGCCGCTCGTCGGGCTGGCGATCGCATTCGCGGTGGTGATCGTCGCTGTGGCGCGCTGGCGCGGCTTGCTGGCGCTGGTGGGCATCGTCGTCGCGTTTTTGGTGCTCGTGGTGTTCTTGCTGCCGGCGTTGCGAGACGGGGCACCCGCGATTCCGGTGGCGCTGGTGGCATCCGCGGCGATCCTCTACGCGGTGATCTACCTCGCGCATGGGGTCAACCTGCGGACCAGTGCCGCCCTGCTGGGCACCTTGTCGTCGTTGCTGCTGGCGGCCGGATTATCTTGGGCAGCAATCGAATTCGCTCATCTGACGGGACTGTCGGACGAGCAGAACTCCACGGTCAGCGCCTACTTGGGCAACGTCTCGATCAGCGGCTTGCTGCTGGCCGGGTTCATCATCGGGTCGCTGGGTGTGCTCAACGATGTGACGGTGACACAGGCGTCGACGGTATTCGAGCTCGCCCATCTGAGCGGCGACACCTCCAGACGCGCCATTTTCCTCGGCGCGATTCGGGTGGGCCGCGATCACATTGCCAGCACCGTCTACACGCTTGTACTCGCCTATGCCGGGAGTTCGCTGCCGCTGCTGTTGCTGTTCAGCGTCGCCAACCGCTCGCTGGGCGACGTGCTGATGAGCGAAGGCGTGGCCATCGAGCTTGCGCGCTCGGCGGTGGGCGGTGTCGCGCTGGCACTTTCGGTGCCGTTGACGACGGCGATCGCCGCGGTGCTGGCCAAACCCGGCGGCGTCAGCTCCGCTCCAGCAGCTCCAGCAGGTAACTCCCATACCCGGACTTGAGCAAAGTGTGGGCGCGTCGCTGCATCTGCTCTTCGTTGATCCACCCCTGCCGCCACGCCACTTCCTCGGGAACGCTGACCTTCAGGCCCTGCCGCCGTTCCAGGGTGCGGACGTAGTCGCTGGCGTCGAGCAACGAGTCGAACGTGCCGGTGTCCAACCACGCCGTGCCGCGCGCCATCACCTCGACCGCGAGCCGGCCCCGGTTGAGATAAATCTGATTGACTTCGGTGATCTCATACTCGCCGCGCGCCGATTTCTTTAACCCCTTGGCGATCTCGACGACATCGTTGTCGTAGAAATACAAGCCGGGTACCGCGTACTGAGACTTCGGTGTGGCCGGTTTCTCCTCCAACGACAGGGCCGTGCCATCGGCCCCGAATTCAACGACACCGTAGTCCGACGGGTTGCCCACCCAATAGGCGAAAATGGCTCCGCCGCTGACGTTTTGAAAGCGACTCAGACTGGTACCCAATCCCGGACCGTAGAAGATGTTGTCCCCCAACACCAAAGCAACCGAATCGGCGCCGATGTATTTTTCGCCGACGACGAATGCTTGCGCCAGACCGTCGGGTTGATCCTGTGTCGCGTAGCTGATGTGGATGCCGAATTGCGACCCGTCGCCGAGGAGTCGTTCAAAGCCGTGCGCGTCGTGCGGAGTGGTGATCACCAGAATGTCGCGGATACCGGCCATCATCAGCGTGGACAACGGATAGTAGACCATCGGTTTGTCGTAGACCGGCAGCAACTGCTTGCTGACACCCGTAGTGATCGGATGCAGGCGGGTGCCCGAGCCGCCCGCCAAGATGATTCCGCGCATGGATGAATCCTGATGCCTCATTCGATGGCATCGGCTTCGGTGAGTTCGGTGGCCGCCAACGCCGATGCCAAGTCCTGATGATGGAAGACCGAAGTGACATGGTCACGAACCACCCGGAATGCCGACGCGGAATTCGTGACGGCACCGGAATTGTCGGGGGTACTGAGCTTCTGCTCGACGACGACAACGCCGTCGCGCACGTAAATCCGACCGACCTCCGCTGACACATTGCGGGAGGCGGCCCATCTGCGTAGCGCCTCGTGGCCTTGTGCGGCTCCGTGCGCGTCTCCGATGTCGATGTCGTCGCTGGACAAGGCCACCAACGTGTCGAGGTCGGCAGCGTTGAGAGCGTCGTGCCACGCCAGAACGGTGGCGATCTCCGATATGGTCATGGTCTGCAAGTTACCGTGTACCCGCTCCGAACACGTCGTTTACCCGACCCCGGCTAAAACGCCGTGCGTTCCAGCCAGCCGTGCCATACCGAGTCGTCGCCGAACACCTCGACACCGGTGTCGCCGACCGGAACGCGGCGCACGAGCGCCAGCAGCAACTCGGTGGCGCCGCCGCGCAGCGCCACGGTGCCCTTGCCGTGCTCGTGCGACCAGCTGATCCGATCGCCGGACGCCCTGATCGTCCATTCGCCGGGCTCACTTAGACCCGAATCGGTTGCGTGCAGGTGGATGGTGTTGCCTTCCTCGAGCGGCAATGCGTCCCCATCGCTTCCGGCCTGGATCGCGACCCGTTCAAGCCATTCGGTGATCGCATCGGACGCGATGTCGGGCTCGAGCGCGAACTCACTGCCCAGCGCAATGGCGGCGTCGGCCCGGTGCACCGCCACCTCGTGCAACCGGCGCCTGATCCACCAGTTGGCCGGGCGCGTCCCGAGAAAAGTCCACGCCGGCGTCTCGACACCCGACAACTCGACGGCATCGACCAGCCGCTGGGCGCCGCCACGCAACCAGGAGATCGCGTCGGCCGGGTCCGCTGGCGGCTTGCCACCCTCGACGCTGCGGGGGTCGAGGTAGTTGTCGAGTCGATCTCGCACGATCTGGGCCGCCCAGCGGTCACCACGGCCGACATGGCGGAACAGTTGCTTGAGGTTCCAGCCCGGGCACGTCGGCACCGGCGTGGCCTCGTCGACGTCGCGGAAAAGCTCCGAGAAAGCGCGGTTCGCTTCCAGGAATGCGGCCGCATAGTCCACGCGGTCAGGTTACCCGGGCCGACTTGGGTGCGGGTATCAAGCGGGCGCAGCAGCCTGCGCGACCGTTACGGTCTTGCGGGCCGCCATCCTGCCGGGCGTCCGCACGTACGCGAACCAGGTGATCACCGCGCACACCACATAGAAGCCAAGAAAGACCCAGAACGCCGTTGTCGCCGACTTGGCCGGCGACAGGTACGACGCCCGCAGCACCACGTTGATGCCGACGCCGCCGAGCGCGCCGATGGCCCCGGCGATCCCGATCAGCGCACCGGACATCCGACGCGACCAGTCGGCCTTCTCGGCCTGGCCGAGATCGTCGATGCTTTGCGCCTTGGCGTCGAAGATCGACGGGATCATCTTGTATACCGATCCATTGCCGATTCCGGACAGGACGAACAGTGCGACGAACCCGGCCACGTAGGCCGCCAGACTCCCGCCCGATAGAGCGCCGTGGGCGGCGTCGCCCATCTCACCGAACACCACCAGCCAGCCGGCCGCGGCGATCATCGCGGCGAATGTGTACAGCGTGACCCTGCTACCGCCGATGCGGTCGGACAGCCAACCGCCCGGTGGCCGCGCGATCGATCCCAGCAACGGGCCGATGAATGCGATCTGCGCGGCGTGCAGCGCCGCCTGGGCACTCATCGCCGGGGTGATTTTGGCGCCGTGACTGAGGTTGGCCAGGAAGCTTATTTGCAGCACTTGGCCGAACGCGAACGAAAAGCCGATGAACGATCCGAACGTGCCGATATAGAGCAGCGCGATCAGCCACGAATCGCGGTATCCCATCACGTCGATCATCGAGCGGCCGTTGGTGCGCTGGTTGCTCAGATTGTCCATGAACAGCGCGGCGCCGACCGCGGCGATCGACAGCAGCATCAGATACACCGCGCACACCCAGTGCGGCGCACGATTGCCCACGGTGGCGATCACCAATAAGCCGACGATCTGGATCGTCGCGACGCCGATGTTGCCGCCGCCGGCGTTCAGGCCCAGCGCCCACCCCTTGAGCCGCTGTGGATAGAACGCGTTGATGTTCGTCATCGAGGACGCGAAGTTGCCCCCGCCCAAGCCGGCGACCGCCGCCACGACCATGAAGGTCGTGTAGGACGTGCCGGGGTGGGCCATGAAGTACAGCGTCAACGCCGTGGGTAACGCCAATGCCAGCGCGGAGAATACCGTCCAGTTGCGCCCGCCGAATGTCGCGGTCGCGAAGGTGTAGGGCAGGCGCAGGATGGCGCCAACCAGTGTCGGCATCGCGACGAGGAAGAATTTTCCGGCGGCATCGATGTGGTAGACGTTCTGCGGCATGAACAGGACCATCACCGACCAGATCGACCAGACGGAGAACCCGACGTGCTCGGCGACGATGGACCAGATCAGGTTGCGGCGCGCGATCTTCGCGCCGCCGTTGTTCCAGGCGTCGACGTCCTCGGGGTCCCAGTCATCGATCGTGTGTCGGCGCGTCTGTAGCAGCATGCAATCAACCGTAGGAAACTGTTGTTGCGGCAACGCTTCCCGCGATGACCTGCTTGCTAACAGCTCCTCACAGACCAACGGGTCATGCCCGTGAGCTAGATATCAGATCGCCGTCACACCCGGCGGTTACGTGCGGGCGGCGCAACAGGTGCGACCCAGGCCTCCGCATAGCGGTTGCTGGACGCTTTCTGCGGGTCGCGGCTTCGGTAGACCAGGTAGGGGCGCACCAGGTATCCGGCCGGCGCACTGAACGTATGCACTAGCCGTGTGTAAGGCCAAATACCAAGCAATGCAAGGACAATCAGGGCATGCACCTGAAAGGTCCAGGGCGCATCGGACATCAGCTCTACTGCCGGATGCAGCGAGAAAAGGCTGCGGAACCACGGCGACACCGTCTCGCGGTAGTCGTATCTGGCGAACACATTGGTCAGGGTGTTGAGCATCCCGGTCACCAGCGCGCCGACCAGTAGCGCGTACATCAGCGTGTCGCTGCGAGTCGTCGCCTTCCTAACCTCGGGCACCGTAATACGCCGGTAGAGCAGGATTCCGAGGCCGGTCACGACCGCCGCCCCGGCCAGCGAGCCCATCGTCACGGCCATCAGGTGATACGCCCATTCGGGGATTCCGACCGCAGCCGTCCAGGATTCGGGGATCAGCAGACCGACGACATGGCCGCCGAAGACACCGAGCAGGCCGAAGTGAAACAGCGGGCTGCCCATCCGAAGCAATCTGCTTTCGTAGATCTGCGAAGACCGCGTCGTCCAGCCGAACTGATCGGTGCGGTAGCGCCAGATATGGCCCAGCACAAACGATGTGAGCGCGATATACGGCACGGTCATCCAGAGCAGGCTGTTCATCGGCGACCTCCGGCGCTCAGCGGATCCATCACGAACGGCTCGAGGCCCACGTCTTCCTCCGGAGGCCCTGCTGCGGCCAGCCCGGCGATGCGGCGCCGGTCGGCGGTGCTGATCGGCGGCAGCGTCGCGAGGATAGCGGCAAGAATGCTCGTGTAGCCAGATCCGCTGTCCTGCAATGACAATCGGAGCAATTCCAGAACCGGCACATGCTCGGCGAGCAGCCGCTCGCCCCGCGCGGGGTCGACGATCGCGGCGAACTCAAGCACCAACGGAAGGTAATCCGGTAGTTCGTCATCGCCCAGTTGCATACCGGCCTGGCGGTAGGCGTGCTTGAAGCGCAGCAGCGCCATGCCACGCTTGCGGGTGTCGCCGTAGGCGTAGTAGGTCAGGTGCAGGCTGGCACGCCGGCGCATGTCGAACGTCTCGACGTATCGCGCGGCGAGCTGCATCGGATCGGCGCCGTCGAATTCCTGTAGCAGGAAGTCGAGTAATGGCGTAGCCACCGCATCAGGCAACTCTCTTGCGGCAGCCGATAATTGATCGGTCATCGCGAGCGCCTGCGCGCTGGGGTAATCCAGCAGCAGCGCAGCGATGCGCCAAAGCAGCCGACAGTCGCGTTCGGACAGCGCCGCGCTGCGTAACGGGCGCCGATTCAGCGTCAACAGCTTCACTTTGTTGGCACCAGCCCGTCCGTGCTCTTGCCGTCCCAGTTGAGCAGGTTGACCCTGCCGGACTTGCTGCCGTTGCCGTTGTCGTTGTCGTTGGTGAGATGGAACTTATCGGCCATCGCGTCGTACGCCGTCATTCCTGGCCCGCCGTCACCGTCGAGGCTGCACCCGGTGGCGAGTGCGTCGAGGCGGTGCGCGTCTGACCCTGCGCCGCTGGGGATCACGTAACGGTCGCCGTACTTGGCGATCGCCAGCAGCCGGTACATCGATTCGATTTCCTCGCCGGCCAGCCGAACCGACTCCGGGATCGTGTCGTCGAATTCCTCACCGAGGTTCGCGGCGCGCATGTAGGAGCGCATCGCCGCAAGGCGTTGCAGCGCAAGGCGGACCGGTCCGACGTCGCCGGCGGTGAACAGCTCGGCCAGATACTCGACGGGGACGCGCAGAGCGTCGATAGCACCGAACAAATTGTTCTTGTTCTCGCCGTCGTGGCCGGTCTTGCCCAGGATGTCGACGACCGGGGATAGCGGCGGGATGTACCAGACCATCGGCATGGTGCGGTACTCCGGGTGCAGCGGAAGCGCCAGCTGGTAATCAACGATGAGCCGGTACACCGGCGAATTCTGCGCGGCCTCAATCCATTCGCTCGAGATCCCGGCGCGCTCCGCCTCAGCGACAACCCGCGGGTCGTGCGGGTTCAAGAACACGCCGAGCTGCGCCGGGTACAGGTCCTGCTCGTTTTGCACCGACGCCGCGGCCGCGACGGCATCGGCGTCGTACAGCAGCACCCCGATATAGCGCAGCCGGCCGACACAGGTTTCCGAGCACACCGTCGGAATGCCCACCTCCACACGTGGGTAGCAGAACGTGCACTTCTCGGCTTTACCGGTCTTGTGGTTGAAGTAGATCTTTTTATACGGACAACCCGTGACGCACTGCCGCCAACCGCGACACCGGTCCTGATCGACCAGCACGATGCCGTCTTCGCTGCGCTTGTAGATCGCCCCGGACGGGCACGATGCGGCGCACGAGGGGTTGAGGCAGTGTTCACAGATGCGCGGCAGGTAGAACATGAACGTCTGCTCGAATTCGAGCTTAACTTTGTCGGATACCTTGGCCAGCAACGGGTCACGGCCGACCTGCTCGGGTCCCCCGCCGAGATCGTCATCCCAGTTCGCGCCCCAGGTCACTTTGGTGTCTTGGCCGGTGATCAGCGACTTGGGACGGGCCACCGGCGTGGTGTCCATCGCCGGAGCGGACAGCAAGTTCTCGTAGTCGTAGGTCCACGGGTCGTAGTAGTCCGACACCGTGGGCAGGTCGGGGTTGGCGAAGATGTTGAGCAGCCGCTTGATGCGGGATCCCGACTTGAGTGTCAACTTGCCGCGCTTGTTGAGCGTCCAGCCGCCCTTCCACTTTTCCTGGTCTTGGTAGCCGCGCGGATATCCCTGCCCAGGACGGGTTTCCACGTTGTTGAACCAGGCGTACTCCATGCCGCCGCGGTTGGTCCAGGCCTGCTTGCAGGTAACGCTGCAGGTGTGGCAGCCAATGCATTTGTCGAGGTTCATCACCATCGCGAGCTGAGCCATGACTTTCAACGTCAGTACTCCACTTCTTGCGAGCGCCGCCTGATCGTGGTGACCTCGTCGCGCTGGTTTCCGGTGGGGCCGTGGTAGTTCAGTGCGAACGACTGCTGGGCGTAGCCGCCGATCAGGTGTGACGGCTTGATCATGATTCGGGTCAGCGCGTTGTGGATACCGCCGCGCTTTCCCGTCTTCTCGGTGCGGGGCACGTCCACCGCTTTGTCCTGCGCGTGGTACATGAACACCAGGCCTTCGGGCATCCGGTGGCTGACGATCGCGCGCGCGTTGACCACACCGTTGCGGTTGGTGCATTCGATCCAGTCGTTGTCCTTGACGCCGATCTTCGCCGCGTCCACATCTGACATCCAAATCGCCTGACCACCACGGGAAAGCGTAAGCATGTGCAGGTTGTCCTGGTATGCGGAGTGGATGGACCACTTGGAGTGCGGGGTCAGATACCGCACCGTGATCCCGCCGCTGGTATCGCCAACCGCCGGCTCGTCGAACAACGCCGTCATGTCCAGCGGCGGACGGAAGATCGGCAACTGCTCCCCAAGTTCGCTCATCCAGTCGTGATCGAGGTAGAAGTGCTGGCGACCCGTCAGGGTGTGCCACGGCTTGAGCCGTTCGGTGTTGATCGTGAACGGCGAGTACCGACGCCCCCCGGTCTCCGAACCGGACCACTCCGGCGACGTGTTTACCGGCACCGGTCGAGACTGCGTGTCGGCAAACGTGATTCGCCGGCCCTCGTTCTCCTTCGCGAGGTCGGCCAGCTCCGTTCCGGTGCGGCGCTGCAGCGCCTCGAACCCCTCGACCGCCAGGCGCCCATTTGTCGTCCCGGACAAGGCCAGGATCGCCTCGGCGGCGTGGGTGTCCTTGGCCAACGACGGCCGCCCGACGGCCATGCCACCGACCACCGCGCCGTTGACGCCCCGCAGGTACTCGACCTCCGCGTCGGGATGCGTCGTCACGCCCTTGGTCGTGAGGCCGACCGTTTCCACCATCGGCCCGAGCGCCGCCATCTTGTCACCGACCGCCGGGTAGTCCCGCTCGACGACGACCAGCCGTGGCATCGTCTTGCCGGGAATCGGCTCGCACTCACCGGCTTTCCAGTCCAGCACCCGTCCGCCGGGCTGCGCGGTGGCGTCGGCGCTGTCATGCTGCAGCGGCACCGCGACGATGTCTTTGCGCTTCCCCAGGTGCTTTTCGGCCAGCCAGGAGAACCCCCGTGCGATCCGGTGGAAGGCCTCGAAGTCGGTCTTGGTTTCCCATGGAGGTGAGATCGCCGGCGAGAACGCGTGCACGAACGGGTGCATGTCGGTGCTGGACAGGTCGTGCTTCTCGTACCAGGTGGCGGCGGGCAGCACGACGTCGGAAAACAGTGTGGTGCTGGTGTTGCGGAAGTCGATCGACAACAGCAGGTCCAGCTTTCCCACTGGCGCCTGGTCGCGCCAGCGCACTTCCTGCGGACGCACGCCGTCCTCGTCGCGCGCGGCGACATTGGAATCGGTGCCCAGCAGGTGTTTGAGGAAGTACTCGTTGCCCTTCGCCGACGAGCCGAGCAGGTTGGACCGCCACACCGTTAGGCAGCGCGGGAAATTCTCCGGCGCATCCGGATCCTCGCAGGCGAACTGCAGATGGCCGGACTTCAGCCCGTCCACGACGTGCGCCGACGCATCCTTGCCCAGCCGCGCCGCCTCATCGGCCAGATCGAGCGGATTGCAGTTGAAGGTGGGATAACTCGGCATCCAGCCCAGCCGGGTGGCGAGGGCGATGCTGTCGGCCACCGTCCGGCCCGCAAAACGGCCTTCGGCCAGCGGGGAGGCCATCACCTCCGACGTGAACCGGTCGTAGCGCCACTGGTCGGTCGACAGGTACCAGAACACCGTGCCCTGCATCTGCCGCGGCGGCCGCTGCCAATCCAATGCGAAAGCCAGTGTCGACCAGCCCGTGACCGGTCGGCATTTCTCCTGTCCGACGTAATGCGCCCAGCCGCCGCCGTTGACCCCCTGACAGCCGGTGAGCATCACCAGCGTGAGAAACGAGCGGTAGATCTGGTCGGAATGGAACCAGTGGTTGGTTCCGGCGCCCATCAGAATCATTGACCGGCCGCGCGAGCGCTCGGCGTTGTCGGCGAATTCACGCGCGATCCGCTCCACCGCCTGGGCGGGCACGCCGGTGATTGGCTCCTGCCATGCCGGGGTGTATGGCGTAGTCGCGTCGCCGTAGTCCGTCGGCCAATCACCGGGCAGGCCCTCCCGGTGCACGCCGTATTGGGCGATCAGCAGATCGAAGACCGTCGTCACGCGTTGTCCGGCAACGATTCTCGAAGGCACTCCGCGGGTCAGGACGCCGGGGCGGTCGCCGTCGAACCGCGGCAGTTTCACCTCGGTCACGTCGCTGCCGGTGCCGTGCAGCGTCAGCAACGGGTCCACGCCGTCCAGGTCGAGGTTCCACCTTCCCTCGCCGGATGCCGTGAACCGGTGTCCCAGCGAGCCGTTCGGCACCACCGGGTTGGCCTGCGCGTCGAGCAGCACCGTCTTGGACGACGCGCCTTCTTCGGCGTCGCCAAGATCTGCCGCGGTGAGGAATTTTCCGGGCAGCCAGTCCCCGTCTCGCTCGGTCAGTGTCACCAGAAACGGCAGATCCGTGTACTGCTTCACGTAGTCGGTGAAGTAGGGGGTCGTCCGGTCGACGAAGAACTCCTTGAGGATTACGTGGCCCATTGCCATCGCCAGCGCGCCGTCGGTGCCCGGCCGCGCCGGCAGCCATTCGTCGGCGAACTTCGTGTTGTCCGCGTAGTCGGGTGAGACCACGACCACTTTTTGGCCGCGATAGCGCGCCTCGGTCATGTAATGCGCGTCGGGCGTTCGGGTGACCGGAACGTTGGAGCCCCACATGATCAGATACCCGGCGTCGAACCAGTCGGCCGACTCGGGCACATCGGTCTGGTCGCCGAACACCTGCGGCGAGGCCACCGGAAGGTCGGCGTACCAGTCGTAAAACGACAGCATCGACCCGCCGAGGAGCGAAATGAACCGGGCCCCAACGGCATGACTGACCATCGACATCGCCGGTATCGGTGAGAAACCGGCGACCCGATCGGGGCCGTACTTTTGGATTGTGTGCACATGCGCCGCGGCCGCGATTTCGGCAGCTTCCCACCACTCGGCCCGAACAAACCCGCCCTTGCCGCGCGCGGCCTTGTAGCGGATGGACTTGACCGGATTATCCACGATGTCGGCCCATGCCAGCACGGGGTCGTTCAGTCGCTGTTTGGCCTCGCGGTAGTACTCCAGCAGGACGCCGCGCACATACGGATAGCGCACCCGCGCAGGCGAATACGTGTACCAGGAGAACGAGGCGCCGCGAGGGCAGCCGCGCGGCTCGTACTCCGGCTTGTCAGCGCCGACCGACGGGTAGTCGGTTTGCTGGGATTCCCAGGTGATTACGCCGTCCTTGACGTAGATCTTCCACGAACACGATCCCGTGCAGTTGACGCCGTGCGTGGAACGGACGACCTTGTCGTGCGCCCAGCGGTCCCGGTAGAAGTCATCCGCCGACCGGCCACCGACTTTGTGCAGCGCGCGGTGATCCGGTGAGATCTCGCCGCGATGAAAATATTTGCTGAATCCGAGCAGGGCGTCGGCGGCGGTCTGGCGGTTCGCGTTCAGATCGACCATGGCGCCTCCTCTCGAACGACGGCTATCGTGCTGTCATTCACCGAGGGTAAGGCAGGTTTTTGGCTGCTCAAAAGTTCGCACCCACACGCTCCGGCGGTTGTGCGGTTGCCGTAACACCGCGGTCATATTGCGGGGTGTGAGCCGTGTCTCAATGTTGCCGGAGGTGGGGAAAAGCACTGATAGAGGACGTGATCGCGAGAACGCGATGGCGACGAATCGCGCAGGCGTCACAGGGCGGAATCAAGCATTTATCTTCTCGTTAACACAAGTCTTGTGGCTCAGGACGAGTCGAGTACCGATGCGGCGACGGCGCTTGCGATCACGAGTGACTCGTGGCCCCCGTTGTGGAGGCATAGGCAGGCAGTTTGCCGGTAGGCGCATCGGTCGTCCAGGAACTTCCCGCGATTACCGGGATGCCCGTGTCGTCGAAATCATTTCGGAGGTTTCCGTGAGCCCCGCCCTGCCCTTATGGGCGCCCCGGGCCGCGCCCGCAGCGACGTCCCCTAAGGCCGTCGCGCGCCTAGCCGGAACACCCGCCAACCCGCCTGCTGCCAGCGAGCGACATCGAGGCAGTTGCGACCATCGACGACGACCCGGGCCCGCACCCGGTCGGCGAGGTCGGTGGGGTCGAGGTCGACGAACTGCCGCCACTCGGTAAGTACCAGCACCGCATCGGCGCGCTCGCACGCCTCTTCCACCGAAACCGCATAGTTGAGCGTCGGGAACAGTCGCTGTGCGTTGTCGAGGGCCTTCGGGTCGTACACGTTGACCGCGGCACCGTTGAGTTGCAGCTGGCCCGCGACGTTGAGGGCGGGTGAGTCGCGCACGTCATCGGACTCGGGTTTGAACGCAGCACCGAGCACGGCGATGTTGGCACCTAGCAGCGAGCCGCCGCACGCGGTGGTGGCCAGTTCGACCATCCGGGTGCGTCGGCGCATGTTGATGCTGTCCACCTCACGCAAGAAGGTCAGCGCCTGGTCGGCGCCCAGCTCGCCGGCGCGGGCCATGAACGCGCGGATGTCCTTGGGCAGGCAGCCGCCGCCGAAACCCAAACCCGCGTTGAGACATTGACGTCCGATCCGTGGGTCGTATCCGAGCGC
>DASZLQ010000035.1:0-12940 GCA_035552295.1 Mycobacterium sp.
TCCTTCCTCTACGTTGCGGTGATCTGGCTCAACCACCATCAAGCATTCGTCGCGATCCGGCGCGTCGGCAAGGGCGTGCACATGGCGAACCTCGCGCTGCTGTTCACCACGGCTCTGATTCCGTTTCCCACCGCGGTGCTCTCCCGGGCGTTGATCACTGGGGTCGACAGCGCAGACGCACGGACCGCGGTGGCGCTGTACGCGGGCGTAGCCACCGCGATGTGCGCGAGTTGGCTACTGCTCTACGATCAGGTTCATCGCCGCCGCGGCGAGCTCGTCGAACCCGGAATCGACCAGCAAGCGTTCGGCGCCAACCGGATCCGTGCTGTGGCGGGGATCGCGGCCTACGTGACGGCAGGTGTGATCGGGGCGTTGTGGCTACCGGCGGCAGCGCTGGTCGTTTTCGTCGCCATGCCGATGTTCTATGCGCTTACTACCGAACGAATCAGGTCCGCGGGAGAAGGTCACCGGTAGTACGAGTTAGGGAGCCATGACAGCGAGTACCCAGAACGATGCCGGCACGTCGGTGCCGCGGTTTGACGGGCTGC
This sequence comes from Mycobacterium sp., assembly GCA_035552295.1. GTDB lineage: Bacteria > Actinomycetota > Actinomycetes > Mycobacteriales > Mycobacteriaceae > Mycobacterium. The sequence continues at coordinate 549 of DASZLQ010000035.1, forward strand.
GAGCGTTGTTTATCAACACCACCTTGAAGCGCTCACCAGAAGTCAGCAACACCGACGGGCTGATACGTCTCAGCTCACAGATCATGCGTCGGCATGGCGTCGAGGTCGATGAGTTGCGCGCGGTTGATCACGACATCGCCACGGGCGTGTGGCCAGACATGACCGAACACGGTTGGTCGGTCGATGAATGGCCGGAGCTGTTCGCCAGGGTGCTCGATGCACACATTCTGGTGCTGTGCGGCCCAATATGGCTGGGCGACAACAGCTCGGTGATGAAGCGGGTGATCGAACGCCTCTACGCCTGCTCGAGCCTGCTGAACGACGACGGCCAGTATGCCTACTACGGCAGGGTTGGTGGATGCCTGATCACGGGAAACGAGGACGGAATCAAACACTGCGCGATGAACGTGCTCTACAGTCTGCAGCATCTCGGATACACCATTCCACCGCAGGCTGACGCCGGTTGGATCGGCGAGGCCGGCCCGGGTCCGTCATACCTCGACCCCGGTTCCGGCGGCCCCGAGAATGACTTCACCAACCGCAACACCACATTCATGACGTACAACCTGCTCCATCTCGCGCAGATGCTGGCCGCAGCCGGGGGTATTCCTGCTTACGGCAATCAGCGCAGCAAGTGGGACGCCGGATGCCGATCAGACTTCCCCAATCCCGAACACCGGTAGCTACTCAACCGAGGAAATGATGACCGATGACACAACATCAGACCACCGGCGGGTGGCCCAGCCTGCGAGTCGACGAGTGGACTCCAACCCGGGACACGCTGCACATGTGGTTCCAGATCGTCGGCAAGATCCGACTCGCCCATTCGCCCCTGGTTAATCACTGGTGGCAGGTCACTTCGTACGTGACTCCGCGCGGTCTGACGACTTCGGCGATCCCGCATAGGACAGAGGCCTTCGACATCGAGTTCGATTTCATCGACCACCTGCTGCTGATCCGGAGCAGTACCGGCGCGACCCGTACCGTGCGGCTGGAACCGAAATCGGTGGCCGAGTTCTACTCGCAAACGATGCGGGCACTCGACGAGTTGGGATTCCACACGCGCATCCAGTCGCACCCCAACGAGGTAGACCCCGCCCCGCGATTCGCCGAGGATATCGAGCACGCATCATACGACCCCGATGCGGCAAACTTGTTCTGGCGCCAGCTACTCCAGGCCAACCGCGTGTTCGGCCAGTTCCGGTCCCGCTTCATGGGCAAGGTGAGCCCCGTTCATTTCTTCTGGGGTGCAATGGATCTCGCATGCACGCGTTTTTCGGGGCGCGGCGCGCCTCGCCACCCGGGCGGCGCGCCGAATGTCGGCGACTGGGTGATGGTCGAGGGATACTCGCGAGAACTGAGCAGCTGCGGGTTCTTTCCAGGCGGCGGTGACGAGGGCGCTTTCTACGCCTACGCGTACCCCGAACCCGACGGCTTTGCCGACCACCCCGTCAGCCTGGCGGAGGCCTATTACAGCAAGGATCTCGGTGAATACCTCTTGCCTTATGAGGCGGTGCGGCAGGCAGCCGACTCTGATCAGGTGCTCCTCGGGTTCTTGCAGGACACTTACGAAGCCGCGGCCATCCACGCCGGCTGGGACCGCGCTGCCCTCGAAGACGACCCGGATCGTTGGAAGGCGCACCAAACACAGTGACCACAGAGCGGGCTTCCGGAGAGTAAGCAACGTACCGCGTCGTCGGCGGACAGTTCGCGGGCCCGGGTTCGTCGTCGACGAGTTGATCTTGTGGCCCAAGACCCCGAGGGCTCACCTTTCGGCCACGGTGGAGCGATGTTTTTCGTTGCCCGCGGACCGCTCGCGGCGGATCTGCTCGAGAGACTCGCGGTCTTCGGCGTCGATCTTGGATGCTTCGTCGAGAACCCGGTCCAGGCTTCCGGGAGGGATTACCACCGCGCCGGCCGAATCGGCGTAAACATAGTCTCCCGGCGCAATCAGTACGCCTCCGACCTCAAGCGCGATGTTGGCCGCGTACGGCATTACGGTCTCGCCGCCCCAGCGGGTGGCCTCACCGCGGCACCAGGTCGCGAAATCATAGCGGCGCAACTCGTCGAAGTCTCGCAGCCGCCCGTCGGTTAGTACGCCGGCCAGCCGATTGTTCATTACCCGGGATAGTTTGGTACCTCCGCCATGAGACGCATCGGGATAACCTCCGCTGGACAACACGAGTACCCTCCCGGTCGGGTCCTGCCCGATGGCCTCATAGAACAGCTCAGCGAATCCCAGTTGGTTCTCTGGCAGGTCGTCACGGTAAGGCAGACAGGCGATGGTGACGGCCGGGCCGAAAAGTGGCCGCGTCGGGTCGGGGCTAGCCAACGCGAGGATGTGGGCACGGTGAGCGTGAATCCGTCCCATCGCATCCACCAATGCGGCGCAGCCCAACTCGGCCGCACGCATCGCCCGAGTGTCGTTTCCGCAGCCGGCTATACCATCGCCACTCTCGTTATTCTCTACGCGTTTCACGGCGTCCCTTCCCAAGAGGTTGAAGACGAACACGGCCGAGTGTGTGCCGGTCGGCCGGCATAGTTGAAGACGCGGAATTCCTCAAAGTTAAGGACCGCAAACGGGACTCGTTGGCTCCATACGTACGACTTCACCTGGAAGCCGGGTCCGCGTCTGTGCAACTGAACGCAAGGTTTCTTCGCTTCGACGAGGAACCTTGCCGTGTCGTCAGTTCGGAAGGTGTAGTCCCCGAACTGCCCCCACAGGTTCACGAGCGGCAAGCTCGGTGGCCGTGAGATCGTCATCGGCGTCGGCCCTTACGACACCAGGCGGTCGGTGACCGACACCACCCGGCGGGCCAGGTGATCGAGGGCGTTCTCGGTGGCTTCGTCGAACTCGTGGATGTTGTCGTGGGTGGAGAGCAGGCTCACCCCGTAGGGGTTGCCGTCGACGAATTTGCACGGATCGGTGTATCCCGGCGGCACGATGATGCCGCCGAAGTGCATCAGCGTGAAGTAGAGCGCGACCAGCGTGGTTTCCTGGCCGCCGTGCAGGGTGTTGGAGGATGTGAAGGCCGCATACACCTTGTCGGCCAACTTGCCTTCGGCCCATAGCCCACCCAGCGAGTCGAGGAAGGTGCGCAACTGCGCTGCCGGCGAGCCGAATCGAGTCGGTGAGCCGAAGATCACCGCGTCGGCCCACACGATGTCGTCACTGGTGGCCGCAGGAAGATCCTTGGTTGCTTGGTAGTTCGCGGTCCAGGCCGGATTGTGGGCGAACGATTCCGGGTCGTGCGTTTCGGCGACGTGTCGCAGCCGGACTTCGGCGCCCGCGGACTCGGCCGCCGCGGCGATTCGCTGTGCCATCGCGGTGTTATGACCGGTGGCCGAGTAGTAGATGATCGCGAGTTTCGTCACGGGGTCAGTTTAGGCCCCACCGCCGGCATCGTGGTGATGCCGAATTCGCGGCGCAGCACGGTTCGCGCGGCGTAGTAGCCGGCCATGCCGTGCACGCCGCCACCGGGTGGGGTAGCCGCGGAACACAGATACACCTTGGGAATCGGTGTGTGCCAAGGGTCCAGGCGCGGTGTGGGGCCGGCGATCGCGCGCCATGCCGAATTTCCGCCCATCCCGATATCACCGCCGACGTAGTTGGCGTTGTGATCGGACATCCGCGCGGCGGGCACCGCGCGGGCCGCCAGCACGATGTCGCGGAAGCCGGGGGCGAACCGCTCGACGACTCCGGTCACGGCCTCGGTCGCATCGACGGTGGAGTCCGAGGGTACGTGGGCGTATGTCCAGAACGGACGGCGACCCTGGCTGTCGATGCGGCCGGGATCGGCGACGTGTGGTGCGGCGGCCAGCACCATCGGCCACTGCGCGTGCCGGCCGGCCGCGATGTCGGCCTCGGCTTGCGCCATCTGCGCGCGGGTGCCGCCGAGATGCAGGGTCGGCGCCTGGCCCAGGCGGGGGTCCGACCACGGAATCTCGTCGCCGAGCACGAAGTCGACCTTGGCTACTCCCGGTCCAAAGCGGTAGCGGCGCAACGCTTTAGCGTACCGGGCTGGAAGAGCTTCACCGTAGATTCGCAGCAGTGCGGTCGGTGCGGTGTCAAACGCGACGACACCGCTTGGCGGCTCGGTGATCTCGGTGCCGGCCACCAGCTCGCCACCGTGCGCGCGTAGGTCGGCGATCAGCGCATCGGTGATCACCCGGCTGCCGCCCACCGGAATCGGCCAGCCGACCGAATGGGCGAGCGTCGCCAGCATCAACCCGGCGCCGGCCGCGGTTATTGACGGCATCCGCGAAATCACATGAGCGGCAACGCCGGTGAACAACGCGCGGGCATCCTCGCCGGCCAGCGACCCCCACGCCGGAGTGCCTTGGGCCAGCATCCGCAGGCCAAGGCGCAGCGCGGACGGCAACGAACTGGGCACCGAACGCTTGTCGCCGAGCAGCAATCCGACCACGGCGGGCGAGTCCGTGACCAACGGGCCCAGTAGGCGCCGCCAGGAAGCGCCGTCGGCCAATTCGGCGCAGGTGCGCTCCAGGTCGCGGTAGGCGATCACCGCGGGCCGGCCCGGCAATGGATTGGCGTATGCAATCTCTGGCACCGCCAACTGCACACCGCGGGCGGGCAGATCGAACTCTGCGAAGAACGGGGACGCGAGTGCCAGCGGGTGAACCGCCGAGCAGATGTCGTGTTGGACTCCGGGAAATTCTGGGTCGGCCGCGGTGCGGGCGCCGCCGCCAAAAGTCGGCTGGGCCTCGATGACCTGCACTTTGAGTCCCGCACGGGCGCAGATTACGGCCGCTGTCAGCCCGTTGGGCCCGCTGCCGACGACGGTGACGTCCACCGGTCAATTACAGCCGAGAGGCTGGCCTATAGCCTGGGCGGGTGAACTTGCCTGTTGTGTTAATCGCCGACAAACTCGCCCAATCAACCGTCGCCGCCCTTGGAGACCAGGTCGAGGTGCGCTGGGTCGACGGTCCCGACCGGGAGAAGCTGCTGGCCGCGGTGCCCGAGGCCGATGCGCTGCTGGTGCGGTCGGCCACCACCGTTGACGCCGAGGTGCTCGCGGCGGCCCCCAAGCTGAAGATCGTCGCCCGGGCCGGCGTCGGGCTCGACAACGTCGACGTGGACGCCGCCACCGAGCGCGGCGTGCTGGTCGTCAATGCCCCGACCTCAAACATTCACAGTGCGGCCGAGCACGCGCTGGCGTTGCTGCTGGCCGCGTCCCGCCAGATCGCGGCGGCCGATGCCACGTTGCGCGAACACACCTGGAAGCGCTCGTCATTCTCGGGCACAGAGATTTTCGGCAAGACCGTCGCCGTGGTCGGGCTGGGACGGATCGGCCAGTTGGTCGCCCAGCGGATCGCGGCCTTCGGCACCCACGTCATCGCCTACGACCCATATGTGGCGCCGGCGCGCGCGGCGCAGCTCGGCATCGAACTGCTGCCCCTCGACGAGCTACTGGCCCGTGCCGACTTCATCTCGGTGCACCTGCCGAAGACGCCCGAGACGGCAGGTCTGATCGACAAAGAGGCGCTGGCCAAGACCAAGCCGGGCGTCATCATCGTCAACGCCGCCCGCGGCGGCCTGGTGGACGAGGCGGCGCTGGCCGACGCGGTGAGCAGCGGACACGTGCGCGCCGCCGGTCTTGACGTGTTCTCCAGCGAACCCTGCACCGACAGCCCACTGTTCGAGTTGGCGCAGGTAGTGGTCACACCGCACCTGGGCGCGTCCACCGCCGAAGCCCAGGACCGGGCCGGCACCGACGTGGCCGAAAGCGTCCGGCTGGCGCTGGCCGGGGACTTCGTTCCCGATGCGGTCAACGTCGGCGGCGGAGTGGTCAACGAAGAGGTGGCACCCTGGTTGGACCTGGTACGCAAGCTCGGAGTGCTGGCCGCCGCACTGTCCGAAGGCTTGCCGGCGTCGTTGTCGGTGGAGGTACGCGGCGAGCTGGCTTCCGAAGACGTTGCGGTGTTAAGGCTTTCGGCGCTGCGCGGTCTGTTCTCGGCGGTCATCGAGGATCCGGTCACTTTCGTCAACGCGCCGGCGCTGGCTGCTGAACGCGGCGTTACCGCCGAACTCACCACCGCGTCGGAAAGTCCCAACCACCGCAGCGTCGTCGACGTGCGGGCGCTCGCCCACGATGGCACGTGCGTCAACGTTGCGGGCACGCTGTCCGGTCCGCAACTGGTCGAGAAGATCGTGCAGATCAACGGCCGCAACTTCGATCTGCGCGCCCAGGGTACGAACCTGGTGATCAACTACATCGATCAGCCCGGCGCGCTGGGCAAGATCGGCACCCTGCTGGGTGCGGCCGGGGTGAATATCCAAGCCGCACAACTGTCCGAGGACACCGAGGGCCCAAGCGCGACGATTCTGCTGCGGCTCGACCAAGATGTGCCCAGTGACGTCCGGTCGGCGATCTCGACGGCGGTGGGTGCCAACAAACTCGAAGTGGTTGACCTGTCGTGAAGTTGGCGATTGTCGGCGGTGACGGGATCGGCCCGGAAGTGGTGGCCGAAGCGGTCAAAGTCCTCGACGCGGTTGTGTCGGGCGTGCAGAAGACCAGCTACGATCTGGGCGCGCGCCGCTTCCACGCCACCGGTGAGCTACTGCCGGACTCCGTGCTCGCCGAACTGCGGGAGCATGACGCCATCCTGCTCGGCGCGGTCGGGGATCCGTCAGTGCCCAGTGGTGTGCTGGAGCGAGGTCTGTTGCTGCGCCTGCGTTTTGAGCTGGATCATCACATCAACCTGCGACCGGGTCGGCTGTATCCGGGGGTGAGCAGTCCGCTCGCCGGAAACCCCGACATCGACTTCGTGGTGGTGCGCGAGGGGACCGAAGGGCCCTACACCGGCACCGGTGGCGCGATCCGTGCCGGCACGCCGAACGAAGTGGCCACCGAGGTCAGCGTCAACACCGCCTTCGGCGTGCGTCGAGTGGTGGCCGACGCGTTCGAGCGCGCCCGGCGGCGCCGCAAGCACCTGACGCTGGTGCACAAGAACAATGTGCTCACATTCGCCGGGAAGCTGTGGTCGCGGATCGTGGCGGAGGTCCGCGAAGAATATCCCGACGTCGAGGTGGCGTATCAGCACGTCGACGCCGCTACCATCTTTCTGGTCACCGACCCAGGGCGCTTTGACGTGATCGTCACCGACAACCTGTTCGGCGACATCATCACCGACTTGGCCGCGGCGGTGTGCGGCGGAATTGGCTTGGCCGCCAGTGGAAATATCGATGCCACCCGGACCAATCCTTCGATGTTCGAGCCGGTGCACGGCAGCGCGCCCGATATTGCCGGTCAGGGCATCGCGGATCCGACCGCGGCGATCATGTCGGTGGCGCTGCTGCTTGCCCATCTGGGCCAGGACGATGCTGCTGCCCGGGTGGACCGGGCCGTCGAGACCTATCTGGCAACTCGCCCGAACGAACGGCTCGCCACCAGCGAAGTCGGCGAACGGATTGCAGCCGCGCTGTAGTTTCCAAACCGGGCGGGAGCAACCGGGTCGGCACCAACGGTATTGCCAGCAAAGGGAACAACCCGCACAGCGCCCAGGCCGACGGATATTTTTCCGCCGCGATCAATGCACCGAATAGCGGTGGTCCCGCGGCCGCCATCAGCCGCTGAGTGGTGTTCTGCGCGGCGAGCGCGCGCCCGCTCCAGAACGGCCCGGCGAACTCCGTGATCGCGGTCGCCTCCAACCCGTTGTCGAGCACCGCGATCACCGAGATGGCGATCATGAGCGGCACGTCAAATCGCGAGTCCACGCTGTCGCTGAGGCTCAGCAGGAACAGGGTCAAGGTGGCGCCGATGGCGATGATGCGCACCGGTTGCATTCGTGAGCCGACCCGGTCCGACCAGCGGCCGACCGCGATGCGGCCCAGCGCGCCGAGCAGCTGTGCGAGCGTCACCAAAAGGCCGGCGGCCGCGACCGACCAGCCATGGTGATTCATCAGCCAAACCAGCATGAACGTCACGGTTACCGTCTGCGGCATCATCAGCAGGCCCGCTACCGCGTGGATTCGCCAGAGCACCGACGATTCGCGGTACGGGCTGGCCAGTTCCTGCTCAGAGGCCGTCGTCCGGGACTTCCGCGGCGGGTCGATGATGCCGATTGCGCTGGCCACCGCAGCCACCGTGCACGCCACCGCGGAAAACATCAAACCCGACTGTGGGCTGCGTTCGCCCAGCTCAGGTATCACCAACGCGCCCACAGCGATTCCCAGCGGTTGCGCGGTCTGGCGGATGCCCATCGCGAGGCCGCGTTGGTGCGGTGGAAACCAGGCGGATACCAGCCGGCCGCCGGCGGCATTGCAGCTCGCTGCGGCCATGCCGCCGAGAAACAGGTAGATACCGACCCACACCATCGAATGGACCGATGCCGCGGCATAGGCCGCCGCCGCTGTGAGCGCCGAGCCCGCGGTCAGAACGATGCGCTCGCCGACTCGGTCGAGCACGTAGCCCCAGGCGATCAGCGTGACCACCATGCCCCAGCTCGGCATTGAGGACAACAGACTGGCTTCGGTCAGCGGGATGCCGCGTCTGGCTTCTAGCGTGGGGATCAGGAAGGCAACACCATTGATGAAGAGAAAGGAAGTTGCCGTCACCCCCAATGAGACGGCCAGGATCACCCAGCGCGTGGACGTGCCGAGCTGGCCCCTGGTGTCCGGCTCGGTCGTCATCTGACCATGTTTCCACACCCGCCCGTGGGGGTTGAGCATCGAACTGCAGCGCCCGGCTGCGTCAAGCGCCATCGACCATTACTAGGCTCAACCGAATGCGCCTTGGTCGAATCGCCAGCCCAGACGGCGTCGCCTTCGTCAGCATCGAGGGCGCGCTGGACGATCCCAGCGGGATGGTTGCCCGTGAGATCGCCGAGCACCCGTTCGGCACGCCGACATTCACCGGCCGATCATGGCCGGTGGCCGATATCCGGCTGCTGTCCCCCATGCTGGCCGGCAAGGTGGTCTGCGTCGGGAAGAACTACGCCGATCACATCGCGGAGATGGGTGGCCAAACGGGCCCGGCGCCGGCCGATCCGGTGATATTCCTCAAGCCCAATACCGCCATCATCGGACCTAATGTGCCGATTCGGTTGCCCGCCAATGCATCTCCGGTGCACTTCGAGGGGGAGCTGGCGGTGGTGATCGGCCGTGCGTGCAAGGATGTCCCGGCCGCGCAGGCCGCCGACAACATTCTCGGCTACACCATCGCCAACGATGTGTCGGCACGCGATCAACAGCAGGCCGATGGCCAATGGACTCGGGCCAAAGGCCACGACACCTTCTGCCCGGTTGGACCCTGGATCGTCACTGACCTAAGCCCCCTAGACCCGGCCGATCTCGAACTGCGCACCGAAGTCAACGGCCAAGTCAAACAACGCAGCCGAACCTCCCTGATGATCCACGACGTCGGTGCCATCGTGGAATGGATCTCGGGCGTGATGACCTTGCTGCCAGGGGATCTCATCCTCACCGGCACACCGGCGGGTGTTGGTCCCATCGAGGACGGTGACACCGTCTCCATCAGCGTCGAGGGAATCGGCAGCCTCACCAATCCCGTAGTCCGCAAAGGAAAGTCGTGACTGCACTAGCCCAACAAACACCCCCCGAAACAGTCCGGGTCCGGTTCTGCCCGTCGCCCACCGGTACGCCGCATGTCGGGATGGTGCGCACCGCGCTGTTCAACTGGGCCTATGCGCGGCACACCGGCGGCACCTTCGTTTTTCGCATCGAGGACACCGACGCCGCGCGCGACACCGAGGAAAGCTATCTGGCGCTGCTCGACGCGCTGCGCTGGCTCGGCCTGGATTGGGACGAGGGGCCCGAGGTCGGCGGACCCTACGGGCCGTACCGGCAGTCGCAGCGCGGAAACATCTATCAAGAGGTGGTGGCCAAGCTGCTGGCGGCCGGAGAGGCCTACCATGCCTTTTCGACGCCGGAGGAGGTCGAAGCCCGTCACATCGCCGCCGGCCGCAATCCGAAGCTGGGCTATGACAACTTCGACCGTGATCTGACCGATGCGCAGCGTTCGGCGTTTCTCGCGCAGGGACGTACGCCGGTGGTACGGCTGTGCATGCCCGACGAAGATCTCCATTGGGACGACCTGGTGCGCGGGCCCACTACCTTCGCGGCGGGCAGTGTGCCCGATTTCGCGTTGACCCGGGCAAGCGGAGATCCGTTGTATACCTTGGTCAACCCGTGTGACGACGCACTGATGAAGATCACTCACGTACTGCGTGGCGAGGACCTGCTGCCGTCGACTCCGCGTCAGCTTGCGCTGTATCAGGCGCTGATCCGGATCGGGGTCGCCGAGCGTATCCCGGAATTCGCCCACCTGCCAACGGTGTTGGGAGAGGGAACCAAAAAGCTTTCCAAGCGCGACCCGCAGTCGAATCTGTTCGCCCACCGCGATCGGGGCTTCATCCCCGAAGGGCTGCTGAATTACCTTGCGCTGCTCGGCTGGGCGATCGCCGATGATCACGACCTGTTCAGCCTCGACGAAATGGTGGCCGCGTTCGATGTCGTCGACGTCAACTCCAATCCGGCCCGATTCGACCAGAAGAAGGCCGACGCGCTCAACGCCGAGCACATCCGGATGCTCGACGTGGATGACTTCGCCGCCAGGCTGCGCGAGTACATCGGCGCACACGGCCACCGCATCGAGTTGGACGACTCCGCATTCACCGCCGCCGCTGCGCTGGTGCAGACCCGCATTGTGGTGCTCGGGGACGCATGGGACCTGCTGAAGTTCCTCAACGACGACGAATACGCGATCGACCCCAAGGCCGCCGTCAAGGAGCTCGGTCCAGAAGGGGTTCCAGTGCTGGATGCGGCGCTTGCCGCGCTGGACGGCGTGACGGATTGGACCGCCGCACAGATCGAGGCTGCCCTGAAGACGGCGCTGATCGAGGGACTGGCGCTCAAACCGCGCAAAGCGTTTGGCCCGATCCGGGTTGCCGCCACCGGGACGACGGTCAGCCCGCCGTTATTTGAATCACTGGAGCTACTCGGCCGCGACCGCAGCCTGCACCGGCTGCGGGCCGCCCGGGATGACGCCGCCTAAGTTTTTGGTAGTCTGCACTGCGGTTTACAAAGGCCGACAACGGCTGGCAGCAACGGTCTGAGGGCACTGGTTCGAGTCCGCAGAATGCGTTTTGACCAGCGGTTCTAGGCAGCCAATGGGGTATGGTGTAATTGGCAACACAGCTGATTCTGGTTCAGCCATTCTAGGTTCGAGTCCTGGTACCCCAGCAAAATCTGGCCACCACAAGGGATTAGGTGGCCATTTGCGGGTGAGCTATGCTGACAGCTCGGATCGGTTCAGGCCCCGTCGTCTAGCGGCCTAGGACGCCGCCCTCTCACGGCGGTAGCGTGGGTTCGAATCCCATCGGGGCTACAAACGTTTACTGGCCGGTCCCCAATACGGCCGGTGCGGTCGACCCGCCCACCGGCATGGCCGGCAAGCCGAGTTTGCGGTGATCCCACGAACGCGCGCGACGGGCCACGATGCGCACGCAGACCCGCTTGTTCATCATCTGCTCGACGAAGGGCTTCATTTCGTCGCTGTAGCGGCCGGTGTAGCGCTCGAAGACGCTGACGCCGACCCGGTGCGAGACGTCAGGATCGTCGATGATCTCCGCGACGCCTTCGAAGGACACCCCGCGCAACGTGTCATAGGTGTCGCCGCCCTCGATCAAAAAGCTCACCCGCGGATCCCGTTTGAGATTGATTGCCTTCTGCGACTTGGCTTTGGTCTCCAGCCAGATTTCGCCGTCGACCACGGCGTACCACATCGCCGTCAAGTGCGGCTGGCCGTCCGCGCCAACGGTGGCCAGCGTGCCGGTGCGGCTCTTGACGACGAAATCGGCGATCTCGTCTTCCGACATGACGATGCTCGCGCGCTGATTGGTTCCCATCAGTGGGTCCTCAAAAGACCGGCGACTTTAGTCGCTGAGGGAATCGGGACTTCGGCCGCGTCGCGGCGGAGTGTGTCGTTGCCCACTGGTAGCTTTCCTTTCGGGATTGGACGGGTCCTTCGTGCTGCGTCGGGAGATGCACCGCAGAGAAGAATCTGAGACTGAATCGGGCCAGCGAAGCCGTTGGCTTCAGCCTTCAGAGACGTCACGGCGTCAGTCTGTCAGGTCATCTGCCACGACTCTGCACTGGCGGCTTTGAACCTGCGCTCAGGGCGCGAGATACGGAGGCGATCCCGAGCCCTGAACGTAGGCTCGACTCTGAATTTCAAAGCCGGCGAGTCATTGCCTCGGCCGCGGCGACTAGGTCGGCGGCCCAGCGCGCGCCCGGGCGCCGGCCGATCCGGTCGATGGGTCCGGACACCGATATCGCGGCGATGACGAGACCGCGGCTGTCGCGCACCGGCGCCGACACGCTCGCCACCCCCGGCTCGCGTTCGGCCACG
>DASZLQ010000036.1:0-3783 GCA_035552295.1 Mycobacterium sp.
GTGACGTCGTTGTCCGCCGAACTCGGGCGCACGGTCACCGTCGACGATGTCCGCGTCGCGGTTGCCGAAGCCGTCTGCCACGCGCTGGACGGGCGCCTTGCCCTTACCTGGCGACCCACCCCCGCCCGCGTAGCATCGACATAGTGAGTATCGCGCCCGAGGGTCGCAAGTTGCTGCGCCTCGAAGTGCGCAACGCGCAGACCCCGATCGAGCGCAAACCGCCGTGGATCAAAACCCGGGCGCGGATGGGACCGGAGTACACCGAGCTGAAGAGCCTGGTCCGGCGGGAGGGCCTGCACACGGTCTGCGAAGAGGCCGGCTGTCCCAATATCTTCGAATGCTGGGAGGACCGGGAGGCCACCTTCCTGATCGGCGGTGACCAGTGCACCCGCCGGTGCGACTTCTGCCAGATCGATACCGGAAAGCCCGCTCCGCTGGACCGCGACGAGCCCCGCCGGGTCGCCGAAAGCGTGCAAATCATGGGGCTGCGTTATGCCACCGTCACCGGCGTGGCCCGCGACGACCTGTCCGACGGCGGGGCCTGGCTGTACGCCGAGACCGTGCGCGCCATCAAAGACCTCAACCCCTCGACCGGCGTCGAGCTGTTGATCCCCGACTTCAACGGCGAGTCCTCCCGACTGGCGGAGGTCTTTGAATCTCGCCCAGAAGTGTTGGCGCACAACGTCGAAACCGTGCCCCGCATCTTCAAACGGATTCGGCCTGCGTTCACCTACCAGCGCAGCCTGGGCGTGCTCACCGTGGCGCGCGACGTCGGCCTGGTGACCAAGAGCAACCTCATTCTCGGCCTGGGCGAAACCGCCGACGAGGTGCGCACCGCCCTGGCCGATCTGCGTGATGTCGGCTGCGACATCGTCACCATCACCCAATATCTGCGCCCGTCGACGCGTCACCACCCAATCGAGCGCTGGGTGCGGCCCGAGGAGTTCGTCGAGTTCGCGCAGCACGCCGAGGGGCTCGGATTCTCCGGGGTGCTGGCCGGGCCCCTGGTGCGGTCGTCGTACCGCGCGGGCCGGCTCTACGAGCAGGCGGTACGCACCCGGGCCTCGGGTGCCTCGGCACCGTAGCCGACTCCGCACGTACGTATCCTTGGTGACTATGGCTAAACCCCGCAGTACCGCTGAGAACAAGGCCGCCAGGGCGCAGGCGCAGGCCGCGCGCAGAGCGGCCGCGCGGGAGCGCCGCGCCCAGTTGTGGCAGGCGTTCAACATTCAGCGCAAGGAGGACAAGCGCCTGCTGCCGTACATGATCGGCGCGTTTGTGCTGATCGTGGGCGCCTCGGTGACGGCGGGCGTGCTGGTTGGCGGGTTCACCATGATCAGCTTGATCCTGCTCGGCGTGGTGCTGGGCGGTTTGGTCACGTTCATCATCTTCAGCCGCCGCGCCCAGCGATCGATTTACCACAAAGCCGAAGGTCAAACCGGTGCCGCGGCGTGGGTGTTGGACAACTTGCGCGGCAAGTGGCGGGTCACCCCGGGCGTTGCCGCGACCGGCCACTTCGACGCGGTGCACCGGGTAGTCGGCCGGCCCGGCGTCATCTTGGTCGGCGAAGGATCGGCGGCCCGGGTCAAACCGCTGGTGGCCCAGGAGAAAAAGCGCACCGCACGGCTGGTCGGCGAGGTGCCGATCTACGACGTGATCGTAGGAACGGGCGACGGCGAGGTTCCGCTGGGCAAGCTGGAGCGCCACCTCACTCGCCTTCCGGCCAACATCACCGCCAAGCAGATGGACACCCTGGAGTCGCGGTTGGCCGCGCTGGGGTCGCGGGCCGGTGCCGCCGTCATGCCGAAGGGACCGCTGCCGAACGCCGGCAAGATGCGCGGCGTGCAGCGCACCGTGCGGCGTAAGTAGGGCACTCCGCCGCGCTCAGCGCCGCACCACCGCCGTGCCGGTCACGCGATCCTGCAACCCGCGCCCGTCCCAGTCGGTGAACAACGGCGGGATGACCAACCCGACGAGCAGCCCCCGCACCACCAATCGGCCTAACCCCAGGCGTCCGTCCAATGCCACCACGCCCAGACCCAGCACCAATTGGCCCGGTGTGAAACCAAACAGGCGGACGGCCAGCACGCCGAGCACGAACCAAATGACCAGCACCGAGGTCGCCAACATCTCCTTGGAGATGGCGCCGAAACCCAGGGCCAAGGCCGCCATGCCGTAGGAGATCAACCAGTCGATGAGTAGCGCCACCACCCGAAGTCCCATCGGCGCCAGCGATCCCGGCCCGCTTTCGGGCAATCCGAGTGTCTCGCCGGGATATACGGGGCGTGATCCCGGCGTCATCGACACCCACCACGCAAAGACGGGGACGGGACGCTGCGCATGCGCGCGGGACCAGTTACGATCTTGCGGTCCATGGCCCCACAATAGAACCCGCGGGCGACCCGGCTTTTTTTGTGGGCGGCATGGTCAAGTAACCTCTGCGCAACACCGGGTTGACTGACGGGCAATATCAGCTCCATAGCGTCAGGCCGCGGATTACCAAGTAAAGGAGCATTCTGTGACAGATATGACGGCCGACGACGTCTTCAAGCTCGCCAAGGACGAGGAAGTCCAATACGTCGACGTCCGGTTCTGCGACCTCCCCGGCGTCATGCAGCATTTCACAATTCCGGCTGCGGCACTCGACGAGGACCTGTTCGAGGGTGGCGTCGCCTTTGACGGCTCCTCGATTCGCGGGTTCCAGGCCATCCACGAATCCGACATGGTGCTGCTGCCGGATCCGGGCACCGCGCGCATCGACGCGTTCCGCGAGGCCAAGACGCTCAACCTCAACTTCTTCGTGCACGACCCATTCACGCTCGAGCCATATTCGCGCGACCCGCGCAATATCGCCCGCAAGGCCGAGAGTTACCTGGCCAGCACCGGCATCGCCGACACCGCGTACTTCGGCGCCGAGGCCGAGTTCTACATTTTCGACTCGGTGAGCTTCGACTCGACGGCCAACGGCTCGTTCTACGAGGTGGACGCGATCTCGGGATGGTGGAACACCGGCGCCGCGACCGAGACCGACGGCAGCCCCAACCGCGGCTACAAGGTCCGCCACAAGGGCGGGTACTTCCCGGTGGCACCCAACGACCATTACGTCGACCTGCGCGACAAGATGCTGACCAACCTGATCGACGCCGGCTTCATTCTGGAGAAGGGCCACCACGAGGTCGGCTCCGGCGGACAGGCCGAGATCAACTATCAGTTCAACTCGCTGCTACACGCGGCGGACGATATGCAGCTGTACAAGTACATCATCAAGAACACCGCGTGGCAGAACGGCAAGACCGTGACGTTCATGCCCAAGCCGCTGTTCGGCGACAACGGCTCCGGCATGCACTGCCACCAGTCGCTGTGGAAGAACGGCAGCCCCCTGATGTACGACGAGACAGGCTATGCCGGCCTGTCGGATACGGCCCGCCACTACATCGGCGGCCTGTTGCACCACGCGCCGTCGCTGCTGGCCTTCACCAACCCCACGGTCAACTCCTACAAGCGGCTGGTGCCGGGCTATGAAGCCCCGATCAACCTGGTGTACAGCCAGCGCAACCGGTCGGCGTGTGTGCGTATCCCGATTACCGGCAGCAACCCGAAGGCCAAGCGGCTGGAGTTCCGCAGCCCCGACTCGTCGGGCAACCCGTATCTGGCGTTCTCCGCAATGCTGATGGCGGGTCTGGACGGCATCAAGAACAAGATCGAGCCGCAGGCGCCGGTCGACAAGGACCTCTACGAGCTGCCACCGGAAGAGGCCGCGAACATCCCGCAGACGCCGGTCCA
>DASZLQ010000037.1:0-4340 GCA_035552295.1 Mycobacterium sp.
TTCGTGCGCACCTCCGGCTACCTGGCCGGTCCACACGACGTCTATGTGTCCATGAACATGGTGCGCAAGAACGGCTTGCGCCGCGGTGACGCGGTGACCGGTGCGGTTCGCGTGCCCCGCGAAGGCGAACAGCCCAACCAGCGGCAGAAGTTCAACCCGCTGGTGCGTCTGGACAGCGTCAACGGGGGCTCGGTCGAAGACGCCAAGAAGCGGCCTGACTTCAACAAGTTGACGCCGTTGTACCCCAACCAGCGGCTGCGTCTGGAGACCTCGCCGGAGAAGTTGACCACCCGCGTCATCGACCTGATCATGCCGATCGGCAAGGGCCAGCGCGCGCTGATCGTGTCGCCCCCCAAGGCGGGAAAGACGACGATCCTGCAGGACATCGCGAACGCGATCACCAGGAACAACCCCGAATGCCACCTCATGGTCGTGCTCGTCGACGAGCGCCCTGAAGAGGTCACCGACATGCAGCGTTCGGTCAAGGGTGAGGTCATCTCCTCGACGTTCGACCGCCCGCCGTCCGATCACACCCAGGCCGCTGAGTTGGCGATCGAGCGGGCCAAGCGGCTCGTCGAGCAGGGCAAGGACGTCGTGGTGCTGCTCGACTCGATCACCCGCCTGGGCCGCGCCTACAACAACGCGTCCCCCGCGTCGGGCCGCATCCTGTCTGGTGGTGTCGACTCCACTGCGCTGTACCCGCCCAAGCGCTTCCTCGGCGCGGCCCGCAACATCGAAGACGGCGGTTCACTGACCATTGTCGCTACGGCGATGGTGGAGACCGGGTCCACCGGTGACACGGTCATCTTCGAGGAGTTCAAGGGCACCGGTAACGCCGAGCTCAAGCTGGACCGCAAGATCTCCGAACGCCGAGTCTTCCCCGCGGTCGACGTGAACCCGTCCGGCACCCGCAAGGACGAGCTGCTGCTGGCTCCCGACGAGTTCGCCGTCGTGCACAAGCTGCGCCGCGTCCTGTCGGGCCTGGATTCCCACCAGGCCATCGACTTGCTGATGAGCCAGCTGCGCAAGACGAAGACCAACTACGAGTTCCTGGTGCAGGTGACCAAGACGACACCTGGATCCATGGACAACGACTAGCCGATAACTCGCGCGAGGCCGGCAGTGGCGGAGACGCTTCAGCAGCTGCTTCGTGAACGTCTGGACCAGGACACGCAGGCGCTGAAGTACGGCGAGCGGGTCTGGACCTGGCGTCAGCATCTGGCCGACGCGGCCGCCACCGCCGCCGCCCTGGTCGGCGTGGCCGATCGGGACCGTCCGCTGCATGTCGGCGCTTTGCTGGGTAATACCCCCGAGATGCTCACCGCCATGGCGTCGGCGGCGCTCGGCGGATATGTGCTGTGCGGGATCAACGACACCCGCCGCGGTGCCGCGCTGGCCAGGGATATCTTGCGTGCCGACTGCCAGATCCTGCTCACCGATCGGGCGCATCAGGAGTTGCTGAACGGTCTCGATCTGCCCGGCGTGCAGGTATTCGACGTGTCCAGCGAGGCCTGGTCGTCGCTGCTGGGAGGTGCTGGAACGCTCGTCCCACACCGCGAGGTCTTACCGACCGACACCTTCATGATGATCTTCACCTCTGGAACCAGCGGCGAACCGAAAGCGGTGCAGGTGACCCATCTCACCGTGCTGTTTGCCGGCACGACGCTGATAGCGCGGTTCGAGGTCGACTCCTCCGACGTCTGCTATCTGTCGATGCCGCTGTTTCACTCCAACGCGCTGCTGGCCGGGTGGAGCGTGGCAGTGGGCGCAGGCGCGGCCATGGTCCCTGCCGCGTTCTCGGCCTCTCGGCTGCTGTCCGATCTGCGCCGGTACGGCGCCACCTTCATGAACTACGTCGGCAAACCGCTTGCCTACGTGCTGGCCACCCCCGAGCAACCCGATGACCACGACAACCCGCTGCGGGTCGCGTTCGGCAACGAGGCAAGCGACCGCGACATCGCCGAATTCAGCCGTCGTTTCGACTGCACGGTCTGGGACGGCTTCGGCTCCACCGAAGGCGCGATCATCATCACCCGGGAAGACGGCTGCCCGCCCGGATCGCTCGGCCGTGGTTTTCCCGGTGTCGGCATCTACAACCCGGACACCTTGGCCGAGTGTCCCGTCGCCACCTTCGGAGACGACGGCGCGCTGACCAACGCCGACGAAGCGATAGGGGAGCTGGTCAATGCCGCAGGCGCAGGGTTGTTCGCCGGCTACTACAACGATCCGGAAGCCACCGATGCGCGCCTTCGGCACGGCATGTACTGGTCGGGCGACCTCGCCTACCGGGACGCCGATGGGTGGATCTACTTTGCCGGGCGCAGTGGCGACTGGTTGCGCGTCGATGGTGAGAACATGACCACGGCGCCCATTGAGCGGATCCTGCAAAGGTTGACTCCGGTCAGCCACGTGGCGGTGTATGCGGTACCTGACAAAAATGTCGGCGACCAGGTGATGGCGGCGATCGTGTTGGCCGACGGCGCTGCTTTGACGCCGGAGGGGTTCGGCCAATTCCTGGCCGATCAACCCGACTTGTCACCCAAGGCGTGGCCCCGGTATGTGTGGCTCACCGATCGACTGCCGACCACGGCCACCAACAAGATCCTCAAACGGGAGCTGGCCGCCCGTGGCACGGCACCCGACGGCGGTTCGCTCTGGACGCGCGGCGCGCGAAGCAGGGTTTACCGCCGCGTGGACCGCCCTGCCGACGCCGCTGCATCACCACCCGGGTCCGCGAAGGCCTGATGGCGCTTTGTCGCCGGGAATGCGCGGGCGCATCTCGGTGTTTGGGGAGATGGCGGTTGACCTGGCATAATCGACGCTCGACTACCCCAGAACCGCCTCAGGTTCGAAGTTCGAGCCCGACCGGAGGATCCAACACCGGGGGCGCGGGCCACAATCGATCGAAGAGGACAGCATGAAATCTGACATTCATCCCGCATACGAAGAGACCACGGTGCTCTGCGGATGCGGTAACACCTTCCAGACCCGCAGCACCAAGCCGGGCGGTCGCATCGTCGTCGAGGTTTGCTCGCAATGCCATCCGTTCTACACCGGCAAGCAGAAGATTCTGGACAGCGGCGGCCGGGTGGCGCGCTTCGAGAAGCGCTATGGCAAGCGCAAGGGCGCAGCTGTAGAGGCGGCCGCCCCGGAGCAGGCTGACAAATAGCTGGGTTACCGACGCCCGAACTGTGCTGATTCTGCACAGGCCGGGCGTCGGTTTGTGTTTGCGGGAGGAGGTGACATGACGCAGCCTGTACAGACGATAGACGTGTTGCTCGCCGAACACGCCGCCCTCGAGCTGCAGCTTTCGGATCCCGAATTGCACAGCAATCCCGCCGAGGCGCGCAAAGCCGGGCGCCGGTTCGCCCGACTCGCCCCGATCGTCGCCACATACCACAAGCTGGTGTCCGCCCGCGACGATCTGGAGACCGCCCGTGAACTGGCCGCCGACGACGAGTCGTTCGCCGACGAGGCCACCGAACTGGAATCACGGGTCGCCGAACTGGACACCCAACTCACCGACATGCTGGCACCGCGCGACCCGCATGACGCCGACGACATCGTGCTCGAAGTCAAATCCGGTGAGGGCGGCGAAGAATCGGCACTGTTCGCCGCGGACCTGGCCAGGATGTACATCCGCTATGCCGAGCGGCATGGCTGGACTCTGACGGTACTGGACGAAACCACGTCAGACCTCGGCGGCTACAAAGCCGCGACGCTGGCAATTGCCAGTAAGGGCGACCCGGCCGAAGGGGTCTGGTCGCGCATGAAATTCGAGGGCGGTGTACACCGGGTGCAGCGCGTCCCGGTGACGGAATCCCAAGGGCGCGTCCATACTTCGGCGGCTGGTGTGCTGGTCTATCCGGAGCCCGAGGAAGTCGGCGAGGTCCAGATCGACGAGTCTGATCTGCGCGTCGACGTATACCGCTCGTCTGGGAAGGGTGGGCAGGGCGTCAACACCACCGACTCCGCGGTACGGATCACGCACCTGCCCTCCGGGATCGTCGTCACGTGTCAAAACGAACGCTCCCAGCTGCAGAACAAGACCCGAGCGCTACAGGTGCTGGCGGCTCGCCTGCAGGCGATAGCCGAGGAACAGGCGCTGGCCGACGCATCGGCGGATCGGGCCAGCCAGATCCGCACGGTGGACCGCAGCGAGCGGATTCGTACCTATAACTTTCCGGAGAACCGGATCGCGGATCACCGAATCGGTTACAAGGCACACAATCTCGATCAGGTTCTCGACGGCGACCTGGACGCGTTGTTCGACGCGCTGAGCGCCGCCGACAAGCAGTCGCGGTTGCAACAGGCATGACAGTCCTGCGGCGCGCAATCGA
>DASZLQ010000038.1:0-3197 GCA_035552295.1 Mycobacterium sp.
GATGGCCTACATAAACATGGCCTACATAAACAAGGCCCTCGATGCCGAATCTGATCCGCACCTGCGGGCGGCTGAATACGCGGTGCGCATCGCTCGACGAGCCGAGGGGGTGCGGCAACGGGTGAGGGCAGCCCAGCGATCTGCGGCGGACAGCTTGGACAGGTCCGCGGACAGTCAGGACCGAGCCGCCAAGGCATACGAAAAAGTCGCCGACCACAGCGATCGCGGGGATCGATACGTGGAGCACGCGGCGCGACACCGGGAGTTTGCACAGGAGGACCGCCAAATGGCTCAGCGATTGCGCGAAATGGCAGACAGCGACTCGACGGGCATCACCTAATCCGCCAAGCCCACCCGCCGGCCTGCTAGCTGCCGGCACCCACGCAGGCAGGCGGCCTGATCAAGACCGTTAAGCACGGCGATGTGCCATGATGTCCACGCTGTCAAGAGTTCAGGGAGCAGCGGGTGGATCTCAATTTTTCGATGGTCACACGACCGGTCGGGCGTTTGGTTGCCACGGCGCAAAACGGTCTGGAAGTGCTGAGGCTGGGGGGCCTGGAAACGGAAAGTGTCCCGTCGCCGTCCCAGATCGTCGAGAGCGTGCCGATGTACAAGCTTCGGCGGTACTTTCCACCCGGCAGTCGGCCCGGACACTCGCCGGTGGGCCCGCCCGTGCTGATGGTGCACCCGATGATGATGTCGGCCGACATGTGGGACGTCACCCGACAGGACGGCGCGGTGGGCATCCTGCACGCCGGCGGACTTGATCCCTGGGTCATCGACTTCGGCTCACCCGACAAGGTCGAGGGCGGCATGCGCCGCAACCTGGCCGACCACATCGTCGCGCTCAGCCAGGCCATCGACACGGTGAAGGACGCGACGGGCAGCGACGTCCACCTGGTCGGGTACTCGCAGGGCGGCATGTTCTGCTACCAGGCGGCGGCATACCGGCGTTCGAAGAACATCGCCAGCATCGTGGCATTCGGATCCCCGGTGGACACCCTGGCCGCCCTGCCCATGGGTATCCCGGCGAACTTCGCCGCGCCCGCCGCCAACTTCATGGCCGATCACGTCTTCAGCCGGCTAGACATCCCAAGTTGGATGGCGCGCACCGGTTTTCAGATGATGGACCCACTCAAGACCGCCAAGGCCCGGGTCGACTTCGTGCGTCAGCTGCACGACCGAGAGGCGCTACTGCCACGCGAGCAGCAGCGCAGATTCCTGGAGCGCGAGGGCTGGATCGCGTGGTCCGGCCCGGCGATCTCGGAGTTGCTCAAGCAATTCATCGCCCACAACCGCATGATGACAGGCGGTTTCGCGATCAACGGGCAGATGGTCACGCTCACCGACATCACCTGCCCGGTGTTGGCCTTCGTCGGCGAGGTCGACGACATCGGACAGCCGGCGTCGGTGCGCGGGATCCGGCGGGCGGCGCCCAACGCCGAGGTCTACGAATGCACCATCCGGACAGGGCATTTCGGCCTGGTCGTCGGATCCAAAGCGGCGAAGGAGAGCTGGCCCACCGTCGCCGAATGGGTGCAGTGGCTTTCCACCGGCGGCGACAAGCCTGAGGGCATCGACCTGATGGCCGATCAGCCGACCGAACACACCGACAGCGGTGTCGCGTTCAGCTCCCGGCTCGCGCACGGCATCGGAGAAGTCTCCGAAGCAGCGCTGGGGCTGGTGCGCGGCGCGGCCGGCGCGGTCGTCGCGGCGAACAAATCCATGCGCACCCTGGCCGTGGAGACCGCGCGCACACTGCCGCGATTGGCTCGCCTGGGACAAATCAACGACCACACCCGAATCTCGCTGGGCCGCATCATCGATGAGCAGGCACACAACGCCCCGCAGGGCGAATTCCTGTTGTTCGATGGGCGCGTGCACACGTATGAGGCCGTAAACCGGCGCATCAACAACGTTGTTCGCGGCCTGATCGAGGTCGGGGTTCGGCAAGGCGACCGCGTCGGGGTGCTGATGGAGACCCGGCCCAGTGCGTTGGTGGCCATCGCCGCGCTGTCCCGCCTGGGCGCAGTCGCCGTGGTGATGCGCCCAGACGGCGACCTGGCCGCCTCGATTCGGCTCGGGGGAGTGACCGAGCTCCTGACCGACCCCACCAACCTGGACGCCGCCCGGCAGATGCCCGGGCAGGTACTGGTGCTGGGCGGCGGTGAGACGCGCGACCTGCACTTGCCGAAGGACGCCGGCGTTATCGACATGGAACAGATTGACCCGGACGCGGTCGAGCTCCCGGCGTGGTACCGCCCCAACCCGGGGTTGGCCCGCGATCTGGCGTTCATCGCGTTCAGCGCGGTGGGCGGCGAGCTGGTGGCCAAGCAGATCACCAATTACCGGTGGGCGGTGTCGGCCTTCGGAACCGCGTCGGCGGCCGGGCTGGACCGCAGAGACACCGTGTATTGCCTGACGCCGCTGCACCACGAGTCCGCGCTGCTGGTCAGCCTGGGCGGCGCGGTCGTCGGCGGTACCCGCATCGCGCTGTCACGCGGGCTGCGGGCGGACCGGTTCGTCCAGGAAGTACGGCAGTACGGCGTCACCGTGGTGTCCTACACGTGGGCCATGCTGCGCGAGATCGTCGACGATCCGGCCTTCGTGCTGCACGGCAATCATCCGGTGCGGTTGTTCATCGGATCGGGCATGCCGACCGGGTTGTGGGAGCGGGTCGTCGACGCGTTCGCGCCCGCTCACGTCGTCGAGTTCTTCGCCACCACCGATGGACAGGCGGTGCTGGCCAACGTGTCCGGCGTCAAGGTCGGCAGCGAGGGCCGTCCGCTGCCCGGCGCCGGACGCGTCGAGCTCGGCGCCTACGACGCCGAACACGACTTGATCCTGGAGAACGCGCGCGGCTTCGTGCAGGTCGCCGACACCAACCAGGTCGGGGTGCTGCTCGCCCAGTCCAACGGGCCCATCGACCCGACCGCGTCGGTGAAACGCGGAGTCTTCGCTCCCGCCGACACCTGGATATCGACGGAGTACCTGTTCCGCCGCGACGAGGACGGGGACTACTGGTTGATGGGCAGGCGCGGCACGGTGGTGCACACCAAGCGCGGGTTGGTCTACGCCGAGCCGGTCACCGACGCACTCGGCCTGATCAACGGCGTCGACCTCGCGGTGACCTACAACGTGCCGGCGGGTGATCAGGAGGCGGCGGTCTCGGCGGTGACATTGCTGCCGGGGGCCAC
>DASZLQ010000039.1:0-13657 GCA_035552295.1 Mycobacterium sp.
GCCGTGAGTTCACGTTCGGCGCAAAGGAGGGGCGCAAAGCGCCGGGCAAGTCAGCGGTTCTGGAAGTTGGGCTTGCGCTTCTCGGCGAACGCCTTCGGGCCTTCCTTGGCGTCGTCGGACAAGAACACCTTGATGCCGATCTGGGTGTCGATCTTGAAGGCGTCGTTCTCGTTCAGTCCCTCGGTCTCGCGGATCGCCCGCAGGATCGCCTGCACGGCCAGGGGACCGTTGTTTTCGATGACCTCAGCGATCTCCAGCGCTTTGGTCAGCGCCTGGCCGTCGGGGACGATATATCCGATCAGGCCCATCTCCTTGGCCTCGGCGGCGGTGATGTGGCGCCCGGTCAGCAGTAGGTCACACGCGACCGTGTAGGGGATTTGCCGTACCAGCCGCACGGCCGATCCGCCCATCGGGTACAGGCTCCACTTGGCCTCGGAGATGCCGAACTTGGCGCTTTCGCCGGCGACCCGAATGTCGGTGCCTTGCAGGATCTCGGTGCCGCCGGCGATCGCTGGACCTTCGACTGCCGCGATCAGTGGCTTGGTCAGCCGGCGGCCCTTGAGCAGGGCGTCGATACGCGACGGGTCGTAGCTACCGTCCTTGAACGAGTCGCCCGGCGGCTTCTTGGTTGCTGTCTTGAGGTCCATGCCCGCGCAGAAGTAGCCACCGGCACCGGTCAGGATGCAGCAGCGGATGTCGTCGTCGTTGTCGACGCGGTCCCAGGCCTGCACCATGATTTCCATCATTTCGGTGCTCAGGGCGTTGCGGGCGTGCGGCCGGTTCAACGTGACGATGAGGGTGTGACCGCGCTGCTCGACCAGCGCGTCGGGTCCGGATTCCACATTTGCTGGCGCCTCGGCCACGGCTACCGCCTTTCCCTCAACAATGAGCATGAGCTTGTCAAGAAATGTAACACGTTCTAGTTTGGTGGCCGTGGCCCTGAATATTGCCGATCTTGCCGAGCACGCCATCGACGCTGTGCCTGACCGCGTTGCCCTCATCTGCGGCGACGAGCAGCTCACGTACGCCCAACTGGAGGAGAAGGCCAACCGCCTTGCGCACTACCTGATCGATCAGGGCGTGAAGAAGGACGACAAGGTCGGACTCTACTGCCGCAACCGCAACGAGATCGTCATCGCGATGCTCGGCATCGTGAAGGCGGGCGCCATCCTGGTCAACGTCAACTTTCGCTACGTCGAGGGCGAGCTCCGCTACCTGTTCGACAACTCCGACATGGTTGCGCTGGTCCACGAGCGGCAGTACTCCGACCGGGTCGCCAACGTTCTCCCCGACACTCGCAACGTCAAGACCGTCCTCGTGATCGAGGACGGCTCGGATGTTTCAGACAACGACTTTCAGCGTTACGGCGGTGTCGAGTTCTACTCCGCGATCGCGCAGGGCTCACCCGAACGTGACTTCGGCGAACGCAGCGCCGACGACATCTACCTGCTCTACACGGGCGGCACCACCGGCTTCCCGAAGGGCGTGATGTGGCGCCACGAGGACATCTACCGGGTGCTATTTGGCGGAACCGACTTCGCCACAGGCGAATTCGTCAAGGACGAGTACGATCTGGCCAAGGACGCCGCGGCCAATGCGCCGATGATCCGCTATCCGATTCCGCCGATGATCCACGGCGCCACCCAATCTTCCACCTGGATGTCGCTCTTCGGCGGCCACACCACCGTGCTCGAACCGGAATTCAACGCCGACGAGGTATGGCGCACGATCCACAAACACAAGGTCAACTTGTTGTTCTTCACGGGTGACGCCATGGCCCGACCGTTGCTCGACGCGCTGCTGGCCCATCAGGACAAGGACAACGAGTACGACCTGTCGTCGCTGTTCCTGCTCGCCAGTACCGCGGCGCTTTTCTCGCCGAGCATCAAAGAGAAGCTGCTCGAGCTGCTGCCCAACCGGGTCATCACCGATTCCATCGGTTCGTCGGAGACGGGGTTTGGCGGGACCAGCATCGTCGCCAAGGACTCGCCGCACAGCGGTGGGCCGCGAGTGACGATCGATCACCGCACCGTCGTCCTCGACGACGAGGGCAATGAGGTCAAGCCCGGCTCGGGCGTGCGCGGCTTCATCGCCAAGAAGGGCAACATCCCGGTCGGCTACTACAAAGACGAGAAAAAGACCGCAGAGACGTTCCGGACCATCAACGGAGTCCGCTACGCCATCCCCGGGGACTACGCCCAGGTCGAAGAGGACGGCACGGTCACCATGCTGGGCCGCGGCTCGGTGTCGATCAACAGCGGCGGCGAGAAGATCTACCCCGAGGAGGTCGAGGCCGCGCTCAAGGCGCATCCCGACGTCTTCGATGCCTTGGTGGTCGGCGTGCCGGATCCCCGTTACGGGCAGCACGTGGCCGCCGTCGTACAGGCCCGGCCGGGGTCGCAGCCGACGCTGTCGGCACTGGACAGCTTCGTGCGCTCCGAGATCGCCGGATACAAAGTGCCCCGCAGCCTTTGGCTGGTCGACGAGGTCAAGCGCTCGCCGGCCGGCAAACCCGACTACCGCTGGGCCAAGGAGCAGACCGAGGCGCGGCCCGCTGACGACGTGCACGCCGCTCACGTAACCGCCTGATCGCTCGGGCTGTGTGACCGACTTCGTCAAGCACCAGCCGGGGGCGCCCACCGGCTTGTTCGGTTGGGAAGCCGCGGGGCTGCGATGGCTTTCGAGTGCCGACGGCGGCGTGCCCTGCGCGCAGGTGGTTTCTTTCGATGCGACCAGCCTGACCCTGCGGCGGCTTGACTCGGTGACTCCGAGCCCCGAAGCGGCGCACGTGTTCGGTAACCGACTGGCCATCACGCACGACGCGGGTGCCGCGGCGTTTGGTGCAGGCCCCGACGGGTGGGACGGGCCAGGGTTCTTCGGGCCGTTGTCGCAGCCATTGCCGATGTCGCTGCGGCGGCACCGGCGCTGGGGTGACTTCTACGCCGAGGAGCGGCTGGCCCCGATGGCCGAGTTCGCAGCGCCGCGGCTGGAGGCTTCGACCCGTGACGCCATCGACGCCGTCGTGGCACGTTGCCATGCGGGCGACTTCGACGACGATGACCCGCCCGCGCGGCTGCACGGCGACTTGTGGAGCGGCAACGTGATGTGGACGTCCGACGGGGTGGTGTTGATCGACCCTGCTGCACACGCCGGTCACCGCGATACCGACCTGGCGATGCTCGCGCTGTTCGGCTGCCCGCACTACGACACCGTCCTCGTCGGCTACCAGGAGGTGCGATCGCTGAAACCCGGCTGGCGCAACCGCATTGGGCTGCACCAACTTTTTCCGCTGCTGGCGCATGTGGTGCTGTTCGGCGGCGGCTACGCACAGCAGACGCATGCCGCCGCCCGCGCCGCGCTGGCCGCTTAGCGTCCGTCTAGAGTCAAAGCTCGATGACGATCGATGTGTGGATGCAGCATCCGACTGCGCGGTTCCTGCGCAGCGACATGCTGGCGTCGCTGCGGCGCTGGACCGGCGGCTCCATTCCGGACACCGACATCCCGATCGAGACGACCATCGCGTCGATGGACGCCGCCGACGTCGATCTGGGCCTGCTCAGCGCGTGGAGCGGGCCGGGCGGCCAGGACCTGGTTTCCAATGACGAGGTCGCCGACTGGATTCGGTTACACCCGAACCGATTTGCCGGCCTCGCTACTGTCGATCTCGATCGCCCGATGGAAGCAATCCGCGAATTGCGGCGGCGCGTGCGCGACGGCGGGTTCGTGGGATTGCGCGTGGTGCCCTGGCTGTGGAACGCGCCGCCCACCGATCGCCGCTACTACCCACTGTTTGCCGAATGTGTCGAATCCGGGGTGCCGTTCTGCACCCAGGTCGGTCACACCGGCCCGCTGCGACCATCGGAGACCGGACGCCCCATCCCTTACGTCGACCAGGTGGCCCTCGACTTTCCGGAGTTGGTCATCGTGTGCGGGCACGTCGGCTATCCGTGGACCGAGGAGATGGTCGCCGTCGCCCGCAAACACGAGAATGTTTACATCGACACCTCGGCGTACACGATCAAGCGGCTCCCGCAAGAGCTCATCCGCTTCATGAAAACCGGTACCGGACAACGCAAAGTCTTATTCGGCACCAACTACCCGATGATGACCCACGCGCACGCATTGGCGGGGTTCGACGAACTCGGGCTGACCGATGAGGCTCGCCGCGACTTTCTGCGCGGAAACGCCGAGCGCGTTTTCAGACTGGAGGCGATCAAGTGAACGGTGCTCAAGCCCTGATCAAAACCTTGGTGGACGGCGGCGTCGACGTTTGCTTCGCCAACCCGGGTACCTCGGAGATGCACTTCGTTGCCGCACTGGACACCGTTCCGCGGATGCGCGGTGTGCTGGCCCTCTTCGAAGGTGTGGCCACCGGTGCGGCCGATGGTTATGCCCGCATGGCCGACGGGCCGGCTGCCGTGCTGCTGCATCTGGGGCCCGGATTGGGCAACGGCCTGGCCAACCTACACAACGCGCGCCGGGCCCAGGTGCCGATGGTGGTCGTCGTCGGCGACCACGCCACTTACCACAAGAAGTACGACGCACCACTGGAATCCGACATCGACGCGCTTGCCGGCAGTGTCTCGGGATGGGTGCGCCGGACGGGTGCGGCCGGCGACGTCGCGGCCGACGCCGCCGAGGCGGTCGCCGCCAGTCGGTCGGGCTCATACATTTCCACCCTGATCCTGCCCGCGGACGCGTCCTGGTCGGACGGTGCCCAGGCCGCCAAGGTGGTGCACGCCCAGCCCACGGGCGCCGGTCCGCTCCTGGCATCCGGGGTGCTGGACTTGCTGCGGTCGGGGGAGCCCACGGTGATCATGGTGGGCGGGGATGCCACCCGTGGCCCCGGGCTGGCCGCGGCCACCCGGATCGCCGAGGCAACGGGAGCGCGCCTGCTATGCGAGACATTCCCGACGCGGTTAGAGCGCGGCGCGGGTGTGCCCGCTGTCGACCGGCTTGCGTACTTCGCCGAGGCCGCTACC
Source organism: Mycobacterium sp. (assembly GCA_035552295.1). Classification (GTDB taxonomy): domain Bacteria; phylum Actinomycetota; class Actinomycetes; order Mycobacteriales; family Mycobacteriaceae; genus Mycobacterium. The sequence goes on from DASZLQ010000039.1 coordinate 4,983, forward strand.
GCGCAGCTGGACGGTGCCAAACATCTGGTGCTGGCCGGCGCCAAGTCGCCGGTTTCCTTCTTCGCCTACCCGGGGATGCCCAGTGATCTGGTGCCGGCCGGCTGTGAGGTGCACGTACTCGCCGAGCACACCGGCGCGGCCGACGCACTGGCCGCGTTGGCCGACGAGATCGCGCCCGGGACGGTTGCCGCGGTGGTGGCCGCATCGCGCCCGCAGCTGCCGACCGGGGCGCTGACCTCCGCGTCGGCGGCCGACGTGATCGGTGCGCTACTGCCCGACCGGGCGATCGTTGTCGATGAGTCGAACACGTCCGGCGTGCTGCTGCCGCAGGCCACCGCCGGCGCACCGGCCCATGACTGGTTGACACTGACCGGCGGGGCGATCGGCTACGGCATCCCGACCGCGGTGGGTGCCGCGGTCGCCGCGCCCGACCGCCCGGTGCTCTGCCTGGAGTCCGACGGGTCGGCCATGTACACGATTTCGGGCCTGTGGACCCAGGCGCGGGAAAATCTCAACGTGACCACCGTCGTCTACGACAACAGCGCCTACGACATTCTTCGGATCGAGCTGGCGCGTGTGGGCGCCGGGTCTACTCCCGGCCCCAGAGCGCTGGATCTGCTCGATTTATCGCGGCCGACAATGGATTTCGTCAAGATCAGCGAAGGCATGGGAGTTCCCGCGCGCCGCGTTACCACCGCGGAAGAATTCGCCGATGCCTTGCAATCGGCCTTCGCTGAACCCGGGCCTCAGCTGATCGACGCCGTCGTCCCGTCAATAACGCGCTAGCCCGGGAAGTCGACTGAGGAGCCACTCCGACAGCGTGTTGAGAATCTCGACGCCCGTCTCGAACCCCCCATCGTGGACTTCGGCCGCCATCGCCACGCCCCACTGCCCGGATGGTGTGGGCACGATCCCGAACTGCCGGACCAGATAGTCACCATCTACCCCTGGACCCCAACCACCTTTTGCTGCAATGCCTTTGGCGGCTAGCCCCCATTGCTGGCCGGTGGTGAGGCGCTGCATCAGGTCGATGACGTCGGCCGAATCGGGGATTGACGTCAGCTCCGCTGCGAACCGCGCCTGCCGCTGCAGGGTCCACTCTGTTTGGCCAAATGCCGTGTAACCACGTCGAAGTCGGCGTGATTCGACCACAGTGGCGGTGTCACCGCCTTCGGCGATGACGCCTTGCACCTGCCGTGCCGCATCCGCCGGATCGCCCAGCCCGGACCACAACTGTTCGGACGCGCGGTTGTCGGATTCCGTGATGGCTTTCACGGCCAGGTCTTTGGCACGCAACCAGTCGCTGCGCAACGCCGCGATCGCCAACGGCACTTTGACCGTCGACCATGCGACACCGGACCACCATCGGCCCAGCGAGTAGGTCCGGTCCGGGCGGGCGATCGCGATACCAACGTTCGCCGGCACCGTGGCGGCAAGCTGTTCGAAACTCGTTTCAAGCGCAAGCTCAAGAGGTCGGGAAGTCATGTGCCTACCGGCGGATCGGCCACACCGGTTCGGCGCACTCGACGCCCTCTGACGACAACTGTCGCTTGAGCACCTTGAAGGTCACCGTCCGCGGCAGCTCCGCGCTGACCCTCACGTACGACGGCCACTGTTTGGGTCCTAAGTCCGGTTGTTCGGCCAGGAAGGCCCGGAATTTCTCGGGGTCGAACTCGCTACCGGGCGCCAGCACCAACGCCGCCATCACCTGGTCACCGACGACCGGATCGGGCACCGCATACACCGCCACCTCGGTCGCATCAGGATAGCGCAGCAGCACCCGCTCGATCGGAGCCGCGCCGAGATTTTCGCCGTCAACTCGCATCCAATCGCCAAGTCTCCCAGCAAAGTAGGCGTAGCCGGCCTCATCGCGGTAGGCGAGGTCGCCGCTGTGGTAGATGCCGCCCGCCATCCGCTCGGCCTCGGCGGCCTCGTCGTTGTAGTAACCCTCGAAACGGCCCGACCCGGCGGTGTTCACCAGCTCGCCGACCACCCCTACCGGGGATGGCTTGCCGGAGTCGGGGTCGACGATGTCGAGCCCTTCAGTGAGCGGCCCCAACGCACCGGGCGGGGTATCGGGGGTGCGGGCGATCGCCACCCCGCCCTCGGTGGAACCGAACCCGTCCTGGACGACACACCCGAACCGGCGACCGAAGCGCTCGACGTCCGCGGGCACGCCCTCGTTGCCGTACACCGCCCGCAGCGGGTTGTCCGCATCGTCGGGCTGCTCGGGTACCGCAAGCACATACGACAACGGCTTGCCCACGTAGTTGGCGTAGGTAGCGCCGTAACGACGGACATCGGTCAAGAAGTTCGACGCAGAGAACTTGCGCCGCAAAGCCATTGATCCCTGGCACGCCGCTGCCACCGACCATCCCACCAGCACAGCGTTGGAATGAAACAACGGCATCGCTACATAGCAGACGTCATCGCGGCCGAGATCGAATCGCTGTGTCATCGTCACACCCGCGATCGCGACCTTGCTGTGGCTGCACTTCACCGCCTTGGGCTCACCACTGGTGCCCGATGTGAAGATCAGCATGAACAGGTCCACTGGCGACGCGGACTGAAAACGCGGCGCCGCATCGCGATGTGCGGCCAGCTCGTCGGCCCACGCCGCGGAATCGACGTTCAGGTGCTCGATATCGCCCAGTGTGACAGCCGATTTCGAGTCAGCCAGCACCAGCTGGCAGTCGGCCCGGTTGATGTCGCGGACCAGCGCCTCACCGCGGCGTACCGGATTGAGGCCTACCGGCACAATCCCCGACATCCCGGCCGCCACCAACATTGCCGAGAAGAACGGCGTGTTTTCCAGCAGCACGCCGACGTGCGGTGGTCGTGTCGGGTCGAGACGTTCACGCAGCGTTGCCGCGATCGCGGCACCTTGCTGGACGTGATCACGCCAGCTGGTAAACGAATCCTCGAAGTACACTCCCCGGTCGTCAACCTCAGCCAGTGGCACCAACAGTTTGGTGACGGTGAGGTCACCCGCGGCGCTAGGCAGGGGTTTCCGCCAGTTCACGGCCGATCCGACGCAGCTGGCCGGTCGCACCGCCTAACGCGAACTCGGTCTCTTTGGCGGCCAGGAAGTAGCGATGCACCGGGTGATCGGTGTCGACGCCGACGCCGCCGTGCACGTGCACGATGGTGTGCGCCACCCGATGTCCGGCATCGGCGGCCCAGAACGCCGCACTGGCCACGTCGATGTCCGCAGGGAGATCTTCCGAGACGCGCCATGCCGCCTGGGTGAGTGTCAGCCGCAATCCCTTGACGTCGATGTATCCGTCGGCCAGTCGCTGCCCGACTGCCTGGAAGCTGCCGATCGGCCGGTCGAACTGCTCGCGAGTGCGCGCATATTCGGCGGTCATCTGCAATCCCCGCTCGAGCACGCCGAGCTGAAACGCGCTGCGGCCCAGGGTGGCAAGCGTCTCGAGCCAGACCACCGCCTCGGCGCCGCCAACCTTGCGGCTGCCGTCGACCTCGTTCCCGTCCAGCGTCAGGTGCCCGACGCTGCCCAAGCCCGTGGTCTGCAGCGCGGTCACCGTCACTCCGGGGTCGTCGGCAGCGACCAGGAAAACAGCTGCGCCGGAATCGGTTTGGGCGGGTAGCAGGAAGGCGTCCGCAACGGGGCCGAAGCCAACCTGGGTGCGAGTGCCGGTGAGACGGTAGCCGTCCCCCGCAGAGGTAGCCTGCACCGGCCCCTCACCCATCTCGCCTTCGAGGGCGACGCTGAGGATCTTCTCCCCACTGACCGCCGGCGCGCCCCAGTTGTGCTGCAGTTCCTCGGAGCCGAACCGGGCCAGTGCTGCGGCGGCCAGGACGACCGAGTCCAGGTATGGCACCGCGGCCAGTTGGTGGCCCAGCGCGACTAGCACGGCCGTTTGCTCGAGCACCCCGAAACCCTCGCCGCCCAGCGATGCCGGCGCCGCGCTGGTCAAGATGTCGGCCTCGACCAGCTTGCGCCACAGCTCGCGGTCAAACCGTTGGTCGAGCCCGTCCAGCTCGCGTTGGTGCTCCGGTGTGCACACCGCGTCCACGATGGTGTCGACCAACCCACCGAGGTCGTTTGCCGCTTCGGTTGTCGTGAAATCCATGAATGTTCGTCCTTAGAAAGAAGAAGCTCAGCGGCTGGCTCGGGGCAATCCCAGTGCGACCATCCCGATGATGTCGCGCTGCACTTCGTTGGTACCGCCCCCGAAGGTCAAGATCAGGCAGGCCCGGTGCATCCGCTCGACGCGGCCGCGCAACAACGCACCCGGCGAGTCCTGACGCAGTGTGGCCGCGGTACCCAATACCTCCATCAGCAGCCGGTAGGCCTCGGTGGCGAGCTCGGTGCCGTACACCTTCGCCGCCGAGGCGTCCGCCGGCCCCAAGGAGTCACCTTCCGACGAGGCCAGCTCCCAGTTGATCAGCTTGAGAACCTCGGCCTTGGCGTGCACCCGGGCCAGGTTGAGCTGCACCCACTCCGAGTCGACGAGCCTGGCTCCGCTGGCGTCCTTGGTGTTCTGGGCCCATTCCCGCACCTCTCGCAGGCACGTGTAAATCGGTGCCGACGACACCAGGGCGACCCGCTCGTGGTTCAGCTGGTTGGTCACCAGCTTCCAACCGCCGTTCTCCTCGCCGACCAAGTTGGTGACCGGCACCCGGACGTCGGAGTAATAGGTGGCGCTAGTGTCGGGACCGGCCATGGTGTGCACCGGTGTCCAGGAGAAGCCGTCTGCGGTTGTCGGGACGATCAGCACCGAGATGCCGCGGTGCTTTTTCGCCTCGGTGTTGGTGCGCACCGCCAACCAGACATAGTCCGCGTACTGAATCAGGCTGGTCCACATCTTCTGACCGTTGACCACATAGTCGTCGCCGTCGCGGACCGCGGTGGTGCGCAAGTTGGCCAGGTCGGTGCCAGCGCCGGGCTCGGAGTAGCCGATTGAGAAGTGCAGGTCGCCCGCGGCGATCTTGGGCAAGAAGAACTTCTTCTGCTGGTCGGTGCCGTAGGCCATGATCGTCGGCGCCACGCTGTTGATGGTCAGGAAGGGCACCGGAGCACCGGCAATCGCGGCTTCGTCGGCGAAGATCAACGAGTCCATCGGGGACCGATCCTGGCCGCCGTACTCCTTCGGCCAGTTCAGGGTGAGCCACCCGTCTTTGCCCATCTGCGCGACCGTCTCCCGGTACACGTTGCCGATGCCGTATTCGCCCTGAACCGAGCTCAGTGCCTCGCGGCGCTCCGGCGTCATAAGCGTGGCGAAGTACGACCGCAGTTCGCGACGCAGCTCCTCCTGTTGAGGGGTGTAACTGATGCGCATTCCAGCCGTCCTTTGTTAACACGTGACAGGCCATTCTGGCCGCCGCAGCCCGACCAACGGCTACCCGTTCGTCTTCCCGGTTGTAACACGTTCTAGTCTGGGAATCCAGCGACCGTTTCGCCAGACGTACCAGGGTCCTATGGTGGAGCTACCTACCGATGGGGCGTGTGCTCAGGTTGAAGGCCAGGTTCAAGGAGGCTGCCGTGCGGGTGATCGTGGATCGTGACCGGTGTGAAGGTAACGCGGTGTGCTTGGGAATCGCGCCGGACATCTTCGACCTGGACGATGAAGACTATGCCGTCGTGAAGACCGATCCTGTTCCGTCCGACCAGGAAGATCTGGCCGAGCAGGCAATCGCCGAATGCCCGCGCGCTGCGTTACTGCGCGGAGACTAGCCCGCGACCGTTACCGGGTAACCCGAAACTAGAGGTATTCATAAATTGACTAGCAGCACGAACGCGACCGATCTATCCGGAAAGGTCGCGGTGGTGACCGGTGCGGCCGCGGGGCTGGGACGGGCCGAAGCGCTCGGCTTGGCCCGGCTCGGCGCCACCGTCGTCGTCAACGACATGGCCGCCGCGTTGGATGCCTCCGACGTCATCGACGAGATCAATGCCGCGGGCGCTGAGACCGGCGCCAAGGCGGTCGCCGTCCCCGGCGACATCAGCCAGCGCGCAACCGCCGACGAATTGATTACCTGCGCCGACGGGCTGGGCGGACTGGATATCGTGGTGAACAACGCCGGGATCACCCGCGACCGAATGCTGTTCAACATGTCCGACGAGGAATGGGACCTCGTCATCGCGGTGCACCTGCGCGGCCATTTCCTGCTCACCCGCAACGCGGCCACCTACTGGCGCTCTAGGGCCAAAGACGCGGGCGGATCGGTCTTCGGCCGGATCGTCAACACCGCGTCGGAGGCCGGCCTGGTGGGTCCGGTGGGGCAGGCCAATTACGGGGCCGCCAAGGCGGGCATCATTTCGCTCACCCTGACGGCCGCGCGGGCGCTGGGCCGCTACGGGGTATGCGCCAACGCGATCTGTCCGCGGGCCCGCACCGCGATGACGGCCGATGTGTTCGGTGCCGCGCCAGATATAGAGGAAGGCGGTACCGACCCGCTGTCGCCGGAGCACGTGGTGAGGCTGGTCCAGTTTCTGTCATCGCCTGCTGCCGCAGAAGTCAATGGCCAGGTGTTCATTGTTTACGGTCCTCAGGTGACACTGGTTGCGGCACCGACCGCGGAGCATAGGTTCATCGCCGATGGGCCGGCTTGGGACCCCACTCTGCTGAGCACCACGCTGCAGGATTACTTTGCTGGGCGTAATCCGGAGAAGAATTTTTCCGCGGTTGGGCTGATGGAGCAATAGCGAAGTAGAGCTAGTTCACGGGGGGGAAATCGACGAGTAGAACATGTGTCAGATTAGTAACAGCGCAACCGGTCTGACCAGGACAAACTAACGTTTTCGATAGAGAAATGCTGTTCATTGACAAGGTCAACTTTCTCTGGGTTAATATGATCCGGCTTACACCGAGCCGCTTGTGTCCGAAGGCCGCGCTAAGGCGAAACATAGGCTTCGCCGCGAGCAGCAGAGGGGGGTGCGTAAGTTGAGACAGCAACTTGCGGTTCCGGCTCGTGCTGTCGGCGGGTTCTTCGAAATGATGATCGATACCGGCCGCGCTGCGTTCCGCCGGCCGTTCCAAGTCGGCGAGTTCTTGGACCAAACGTGGATGATCGCCCGCGTGTCACTGGTCCCGACGCTGCTGGTATCCATCCCCTTCACCGTGCTGGTGGCATTCACCCTCAACATCCTGCTGCGCGAAATCGGTGCGGCCGACTTATCCGGCGCGGGAACGGCATTCGGCACCATCACCCAGCTGGGCCCGGTCGTGACCGTGCTCGTCGTCGCCGGTGCCGGTGCCACCGCGATCTGCGCCGACCTGGGCGCCCGCACCATCCGCGAGGAAATCGACGCGATGCGGGTGCTGGGCATCGACCCGATCCAACGCCTAGTCGTCCCACGGGTATTGGCGTCCACGGTGGTCGCGTTGCTGCTCAACGGCCTGGTGTGCGCCATCGGTTTGTCCGGCGGTTACGTGTTCTCGGTCTTTCTTCAGGGCGTCAACCCGGGTGCGTTCATCAACGGGTTGACCGTGCTCACCGGACTGCGCGAGCTGGTGCTCGCCGAAGTCAAAGCGCTGCTGTTCGGCGTGATGGCCGGGCTGGTCGGGTGTTACCGCGGCCTGACCGTCAAGGGCGGGCCCAAGGGCGTCGGCAATGCCGTCAACGAAACCGTTGTCTACGCGTTCATCTGCCTGTTCGTCATCAACGTGGTGATGACCGCCATCGGCGTGCGGATCTCGGCCAAGTGATGGGACGAGTGAGCAACCGATGAGCTACGACGTCACTTACCGGATACGCAATGTCGTGTCGAGGCTGCAGGGGCCGATTGACGATTTCGGTGAGCAGGCGTTGTTCTACGGCCAAACCATGCGCTATGTCCCCAACGCGCTCACCCGGTACCGCAAGGAGACGATCCGGCTCATTGCCGAGATGACGCTGGGCGCAGGCGCACTCATCATGATCGGCGGCACGGTCGGCGTTGCGGCCTTTCTGACACTGGCCTCCGGTGGAGTCATCGCCGTGCAGGGTTACTCGTCGCTGGGCAACATCGGTATCGAGGCGCTGACCGGGTTCCTGTCGGCGTTCCTCAATGTCCGCGTCGTCGCTCCGGTGATCGCGGGTATCGCGTTGGCGGCCACCATCGGTGCCGGCGCTACCGCTCAATTGGGTGCCATGCGGGTGTCCGAGGAGATCGACGCGGTGGAATCCATGGCGGTGCACTCGGTGTCCTACCTGGTGTCAACCCGGTTGATTGCCGGCCTGATCGCGATCATTCCGCTGTACTCCCTGTCGGTGCTCGCCGCGTTCTTCGCCGCCCGGTTCACCACCGTGTATATCAACGGGCAGTCCAAAGGCCTTTACGACCACTACTTCAATACATTCCTCATCCCGTCCGACCTCTTGTGGTCGTTCCTACAGGCGATCGTGATGTCCATCGCGGTGATGCTCGTCCATACCTATTACGGCTACAACGCACACGGCGGGCCGGTTGGCGTCGGTATCGCAGTCGGCCAGGCGGTGCGGACCTCGCTGATCGTCGTGGTCGTCATTACTTTGTTCATCTCGCTCGCCGTTTACGGTGCTTCGGGTAACTTCAACCTCTCTGGATAAGGGGACCGCTTAAAAGACATGTCAGAAGGCGAATCGCGACGCGGCACGGTCCGGCTGGCAGCAGCGCTGCTGGCCGGCTTGATCGTGGCATTCACCGTCGTGACTTACCTTTCCTACACAGCGGCTTTCGCCTCGACCGA
>DASZLQ010000040.1:0-11200 GCA_035552295.1 Mycobacterium sp.
CAAGTAGGGCTTCAGCTCCTCGGGCAGGTCGTCTTCGTAGTAAATCGCATCGACCGGACATACCGGCTCGCACGCGCCACAATCCACGCATTCGTCGGGATGGATGTACAGCGCCCGGCCGCCCTCGTAGATGCAGTCCACCGGGCACTCGTCGACGCACGCTCGATCCATCACGTCGATGCACGGCTTCCCGATCACGTATGTCATGCCCCAGAGTTTACACAAGACAAGTTGTGAAAACCACACGACACGAGAGAGTGTATGGCCGACAACGAACTTGACGTGCGGCAGCTGCGTAAGCCCGACAAGCACCCGACGATCTTCGCGACCTACGCCGCGCTGGCGGTCGGCGGGTCGTTCGTTCTGATGAACAATCACGACCCCAAGCACCTGCGCGCGGAATTCGATGCCGATCACCCCGGCAGCTACGGCTGGAAGTACCTCGAAAAGGGTCTCCAGGTCTGGCGGATCCATCATCAATCGCGACGCCCGCGAGCGAGTGCTCACGATGCGCCGCACGTTTCGCAGGCATCGTGAACGGTTGATCGCCGTCGCCATCGTCGCCCGTAAGCCGGAGCGGCCCGCTCACTCTTAGTTTGCTATCGGTTTGAACGGCCGCCTCACGACAGGACTGCCGTCGGTAGCATTCGACAGAACGTTTATCCTCATCAACGAACGATAGATGTTAATCAAAAGTTTCGTTGACAATCACCGGCGCTTCCATATTGTAGTTAGCTGTGCGCGACCTTCCGACGCGAACCGAATACGTGCACGCCGCCCGAGGCCGCCGTTCCACGCGGCTCGTAGGCGACGACCGCGAGCGCGCAATCCTGGCCACGGCCGAGCGACTCCTGGCGGAGCGACCGCTGGCCGACTTCTCCGTGGACGACCTGGCAAAAGGCGCGGGCATCTCTCGTCCCACCTTCTACTTCTACTTCCCGTCGAAAAACGCGGTGTTGCTGTTGCTGTTGGACCAGCTGAACACCAGGGCACACGTAGCCCTCACGGCGCTCAGCGGCAAACCGCCCCGCGACCCGGCGACAGTTTGGCGGGCCCGTATCGGGGCGTTCTTCGAGGTGTCCGGGTCTCACCGAGCGGTCGCCGTGGCCGGCGCAGCGGCCAAGGCCACCAACCCCGACGTCCGACAGGCGTGGGCGAAGCTCATGCATAGGTGGATCTCGTCCACCACGGCGGCGATCAGGACGGAGCGCCTTCGCGGCGCCGCCCCGGAAATCGTTCCGGCCGAGGATCTGTCGGTTGCGCTGAACATGTTGAGTGAGCGGGTGATGGCGGCGACGTTCACCGCCGAAGAGCGGGCCATACCCGAAGACCGGGTGATCGACACGCTGGCACACATCTGGCTGGCCAGCATCTACCAAGACGGTAAGGCCTAACTGCCCCGTAGTATCCGCTCGGCGCGAGCCAGGCTCTCGTCGATCAACCGGTCGACGGCACCAAGGTAGGTTGGCGACGGCGGCTTCCCTGCCAGTTTGGCGATTGCGCGCTGTTCACCGAGAACATCTGCCGCACCAAGGTTTTTGGCCATCTGCGCGGAATGGACCTCCAGGCCCGCCAGCAGCTCGGCGCACTGGGAACCCGCGACGACGGTCCGCCGCGCCAGCGTCCGCAGGGTGTCCCATTCGGCGTGCCATGAGCCGTCCGGGCGTTCGTCGTTGGCCAGCGCGGCGGCGGTGTGCAGGGTCGCGGCCAATTGCGGCGCCGACATGGCAGCGCGCCGTATCAGGATGGACAACACCGGGTTGCGCTTGTGTGGCATCGACGAGGACCCGCCACGCTTTCCGGTAGCCGGCTCGCTGAGTTCGGCGATCTCCGGGCGACCCAGGGTGACGACATCCGAGGCGATGCGGCCCCAGCAGTCGGTGCACCCGACGAGGGCATCCGCCGCGGCGGTGACCGGCGTCCGCGTCGTGTGCCACGGCGGCCGGACGTCCAGGCCCAAAGTGGTCGCCGTGTGCAGCGCCAGCTGATCCGAGATAGCCGCCGGATCGCCCGCGTCGGTGAGCAGCGTCGCCAATTCCGTAGTGGCGGACCGAGTCCCGACGGCGCCGCCGAGCTGGATCGGGGTGGCCAGCGCGCGGAGCCGCTCGCACGCATCGAGCACACCGTTCAACCAGCTGGCCGCCTTGGCGCCGAACGTGGTGGGCGCGGCGTGCTGGGTGAGGGTTCGGGCCACCATCATGGTGGCCCGATGGGCGCTAGCCAGTGCGGACAGCGCTGAAATCTGTTGTGTGAGCTGCGCTATGACGGCATCCGTGACGGCGCGCACGCCCAGCATCAGGCTAGTGTCCAGAACGTCCTGGCTGGTGAGTCCGCGGTGGATCCACGGCGCGGTAGCCGGGTCGGATCGCTGGCGCAGCAGCTCGACCAGGCCGATGATCGGGTTGCCGCCGTCTTCGGCGGTGCATGCGAGCTGCTCGCAATCGTCGGGATTCACCAGGTGTGTCAGGTCCACACCGGCGCAATCTGCAGGTGCCAGGCCGGCCGCGGCCAGGGCGCCCAACCACGCAGACTCCATCGCAACCATCGACTGCAGCAGCGCCCGATCCGTCATGTGCTCGCCGGCCCGATGGTCTCCCGGCCACAGCAGATTTGTCATCGCCCGTCGTCCAGGTAGGACAGAAAAACCGTCTCGTTCGGACCCTGCAGGTGGATGTCGAAGCGGTAACCCGTTCGGCCGGAATCACTTTCGGCAACGCACAGCAACGTGCACCGACGGCCGGCATCGACTGTGCTCAACAGCGGATCGGCGTCCACGTCCTCGCCGGGCAGGTAGGCGCGGGTGAATAACCGGTTCAACAGCCCCCGGGCGAAGACGACCATGGCGAAGAACGGTGGTCGCCCGTCGCTGGCCGAACCGGGCGCCAGGGTGGTGAACGCGTAATGCCCGGCAGCGTCGGTGGCTGCGCGCCCCCATCCGGTAAACCCGGACCCGTCACGCCGCAGCGAGCCGGCCTGCCGCGAAATGCGGCCGGCGCTATCGGGCTGCCAGAGTTCGACCAGTGCGTCCGGGACCGCGACGCCGGCCCCGTCGTAAACGGTGCCGCGTAACCGCACGGCTTGCGGATGCGCAGCGTCGACCAGGTCGCTGTCACCGGGATAGGGCAAGGCCATGCCGAAGAACGGTCCCGCGGTTTGCCCTGGGGTATAAGCCAATTCAAGCATCTTCGGTCCAGGTTCGGCGGCTTCCGGAGACCACGATGTCCCACCGGTATCCAGTCGCAAATTCCGGCTGAGTGAGGTCGTGGTCGTAGTTGGCGATCAACCGTTGGCGCGCAACAGGATCCAGGATTGACTGGAAGATTGGATCCAGATCGAACATCGGGTCACCCGGGAAGTACATCTGGGTGACCAGGCGTTGCGGGAATGTGGTACCAAAGACCGAGAAGTGGATGTGCGCCGGGCGCCAGGCATTGTGGTGATTGCGCCACGGATAGGGTCCGGGCTTGATGGTGAGAAAGCGGTATGACCCGTCCGGTCCGGTCAGGCAGCGGCCGCTGCCGGTGAAGTTCGGGTCGAGTGGAGCGGGGTGCTGGTCGAGCTTGTGGCGGTAGCGACCGCTGGCGTTGGCTTGCCAGATCTCGATCAGCTGGCCGGCCACCGGCACGCCGGAATCATCGAGGACCCGCCCGTTCACGATGACGCGCTCGCCGATCGGCTCGCCCGGATGGCCGGCCGTCAGGTCAGCGTCGAGGGGGTCGACGTCCCGGTGACCGAAGCATGGCGCCCAGCGTTCGAGCTCCTCGGGATCGACAACCAGCAGGGGTTGTTTCGGATGGCGCAGGGTGCTGCTGCGGTAGGGCGGGTAGTCCAGGCGAGGCTGCGTCTGGCGCCCAGGTCCCCGGCTCGCGCGCTGGTAGCCTGCCGCGATGCAGGCGATCTCCGCCGTGATGTCAGCCTGCGACGCGGCGCGCTCGGCGTTCATGAGCCGTGACGCTACCCTCGGTCGGCCGACGAGCCTCGCTACCAAGCGCGTACCAGTGCCGCGCGCCCCTGGTCCTGGCCGGTGCGCTTACGGCGCTGAACGGTCAGGATTGACGAGCGGAACCGTCGTGCGAGATTCTACTGAGCGGAAGATACTTCTGTAGAACAGAAAATGAGGTCTGAGATTGTGGGGTCTTCCGTGACAGATCATCGCAGCGAATTCGCCGAAGTCTTCGAGAACGTCCGCCGGGGGATGATCCCCGCCCACATCTACAACGACAAGGAAATGTTCGCGCTGGAGAAGGAACGGCTGTTCAGCCGGGCGTGGACGTTCGTGGCCCATGAGTCAGAGATCCCACAGGAGGGCGACTACGTGGTGCGCCGGGTTCTCGACGATTCCTTCATCATCACCCGCGATTCGGCCGGCGACGTTCGGGCGATGTTCAACATGTGCCTGCATCGCGGAATGCAGGTCTGTCGCGCCGAGATGGGCAACGCCTCCAACTTCCGCTGTCCGTACCACGGCTGGACTTACCGCAACGACGGCCGGCTCACCGGCTTGCCGTTCCACCGGGAGGCCTACGGAGGTGACGAGGGGCTCGCCAAAAACCAGACTCTGCTACCGGCGCCGAACTTGGCCAGCTACAACGGTTTGCTGTTCATCAGCATGGACCCAGGCGCCGAGCCGCTGCAGGATTTCCTCGGCGACTTCACGTTCTACCTGGACTTCTACACCAAACAGAGCACCGGCGGCCTTGAATTGCGAGGGCCGCAACGGTGGCGGATCAAGGCCAACTGGAAGATCGGCGCCGAGAACTTCGCGGGCGACATGTACCACACGCCGCACACACATGCGTCGATCGTCGAGATCGGCCTGTTCCGCGAGCCGAAGGCCCAGAAGCGCAAGGACGGCGCCACCTACTGGGCACACCGCGGCGGCGGAACCACCTACAAACTTCCGCCCGGCGGCTTCGAGGAGCGGATGCGCTACGTCGGGTATCCCGACGAGATGATCGGCCGGATCAAAAAGCTCTGGACGCCACGGCAACAGCAGGTGATCGGCGAGGACGGATTCATGATCTCTGCCGCGACCTGCTTTCCGAACCTGAGTTTCGTGCACAACTGGCCCAAGGTGCGCGACCGGGATGGTCGCAACGATGAGGTACTGCCCTTCATCTCGATCCGGCTCTGGCAGCCGATCAGTGAAAATGAAACCGAGGTGTGCTCGTGGTTCGCGGTGGACTCCGCCGCTCCCGCGCAGTACAAACAAGACTCCTACAAGGCATATTTGATGTGCTTCGGTTCGACCGGCATGTTCGAACAAGACGACGTGGAGAACTGGGTGTCGCTGACTACCACCGCCGGCGGTTCGATGGCTCGACGACTGCTGCTGAACAGCCGGATGGGCCTACTGGCCGACGACCGTCCGCTCGTCGGGCAGCTGAGTGCCGAATCCTTTCACGGGCCGGGACGCGCACAGGTCGGCTACAACGAGAACAACCAACGCGAGTTGCTCAAGTTGTGGGCCGACTACCTTCAGATGCCTCCGATAAGCCGAGCGGCGGTCACGGCATGAGAAAGGCGTTGCCGTTCAACGACTCCCGTCACCTGGCGGCGCATCAATTCCTGGTGGACGAGGCTTACCTGCTCGATGCCCAGCAGTATGAGGCGTGGCTCGACACGTTGACCGACGACATCCGCTATGTCATGCCGGTCCGCGTCACCACGGCACGTGGCGCCGGGTTCGACACCTCGCCGGGGATGGCCCACTTCGACGAGGACAGGTACTCGCTGAGCCAGCGGGTCGCGCGGATGGGCACCGAGCACGCGTGGGCCGAGGACCCACCATCGCGGCTGCGCCACTTCATCACCAACGTGCGCACATTTGAGTGCGACGACGAGACACATCTGTTCGTCGAGTCGGCCGAACTGCTGTTCCGCAGCCGAGGAGACGTCAACGAGAGCGCACTGGTGTCCTGCGGCCGCGAGGACCTGCTGCGGTGGTGCGACGATCGATGGAAACTGGCCCGCCGCAATATCATTACCGACGAGTCGGTGCTGCGGATGCAAAATCTGGCGGTGTTTTTGTGAGTCTCGAGCGGTTATTACAAGGCACGGTGGGCGAACCCCTCACGGTCGCAAACGAATTCACCGAGGTCGTGGTGCGCCGCGTGGATACCCGCAACGGGTCAAGGCTGCTGATCAGCTCGCCCAGAACGGGGCAGTGGATCAGCCTGGACGCGCTCGAGGTGGAGGCGCTGACGTGGCAGAACACCCGTACGCTCGCGGCGATGGTCGGCAACCCCAACGCCCCACTGCTGCCCGACCCGGAAGCAAACCCGGAGGAACCGCGACCGTGACCGAATGGTTGCACCGCAAGCGCGCCCTGATCGTGGGTGCCGGATCCGGAATCGGCCGGGCCGTCGTCGATGCGTTTCGCGCCGAAGACGCCAAAATTGCCGTGCTGGAACATGATCGCGAGAAGTGCGCCCTGTTGCGTGAGCAGCTTCCCGGACTTCGAGTGGTCGAAGGCGACGCCGTAACCAGTGAGGCCAACCACCGCGCCGTCACCGTCGCCGTCGATGCGTTCGGCGGACTCGACATACTGGTCAACTGCGTGGGAGTCTTCGACTTCTACAAGGGAATTGCCGATCTCGACGCCGACGGCCTTGCCGCCGCGTTCGACGAGATGTTCCGCACCAACGTGCTGAGCCATCTGCAGTCGGTCAAGGCCGCGGTCCCGGCCTTGCGGGCCGGAACCGGATCCTCGATCATCCTGACCGAATCCGCATCGTCGTTTTATCCCGGACGCGGCGGCGTGCTGTACGTGTCGTCGAAGTTCGCCGTACGCGGGCTGGTGGCGGCGTTGGCGCACGAGCTGGCGCCCGAGATTCGCGTCAACGGGGTAGCGCCGGGCGGCACGCTCAACACCGATCTACGGGGTCTCGCCAGCCTGGGGCTGGACAGCGTGCGCCTCGACGACACCCCCCACCGGGCACGCGATGTGGCGGCGCGCACTCCGCTGAACGTTGCACTCGACGGCCAAGACCACGCATGGAGTTACGTGTTCTTGGCGTCTGACCGATCCCGCGGAATCACCGGCGAAACCATCCACCCCGACGGCGGATTCGGTGTCGGCGCACCGAAAACGGGGCGCAGATGACCGAGCAGCTGGACTCCCAACGCGCTCTGGTGGCTCAAGCCTGCCGGGTTGCCGCGGCCCGCGGCCTGGTTGATGGCATCCTCGGGCACCTGAGTCTGCGGATCGACGACGACCACTTGCTCATCCGCTGCCGAAGCGACGCCGATGCCGGGGTGGCGTTCACCCGGGCATCGGACATTCGGCTCATCGGATTCGACGGCAGCGCGGGCGCCGACGGCGAACTCGATGGTTACCGCGTCCCCAATGAACTGCCCATCCACGCCGAAACCATGCTTGCCGATCCGCGGCACCGGGCCGTCGCGCACCTGCATCCGCCGGCCGTCGTGGCAGCCGATCTGGCCGGCATCTCGATCCGGCCGATCTACGGGGCCTACGACATTCCGGGTGCCTGGCTCGCGCGTGAGGGCGTGCCCGTCTACGAACGCGCTGTGCTGATCCGGAACTCAGCGCTGGGCAAGGAAATGGTGGCGGCCATGCGCGGCCGGCCGGTGGTGATCTGCCGCGGGCACGGAATCACCAGCGCCGCCGCCACCGTGCCGCAGGCGGTGCTGCAGGCGATAAGCCTGGACGCACTGGCCCGGATGTCGTTGCGGGTGCGCTCGGCCGGTGGCACCCTGCGGGATATCGACGACTCTGATTGGCACGACCTGCCGGACCTGGGACCCGCGTTCACCGCCGAGGCAGCCTGGCGCCATGAGGTGGCCCGCTTGAACGATCAACCGAGCTGATCGCCAATCTCCTTGGCCGCCTTGATGAGTGCGGCCACCACCGATGAATATTGCTCGGGGTCGAGCCGATTCCGCGGGGCGGCGGCGTTGAGCGCGATGCGCAGGCCGGGTGCCCGCGTCGGTACGGGCACCGCAACCGAGGCGACGCCTTCCTCGCTCTCCTCACGATTGACCGCATAGCCCCGCTCGCGGATGCGGGAAAGCTCCGCCTCCAACTCGGTGCGGCTGCCGATCGAACGAGACGTGATGCGCTGCAACTGCTCATCCGGTAGCAGTTGACGCAATTCCGGCTGCGACAACTGGGCCAGCATGGCCTTGCCCGTCGAGGTGCAATGAGCCGGCATGGTGCGCCCCAGCCGGGACGCCACCCGGACCGCGGCCGGGCCCTCGACCACGGCGACGAAACGAACGCTGGCGCCGTCGAGCATTCCGACGTGAACCGTTTCCCGCAGTTGCTCGCTGAGGCTACGCATGATCGGCGTGGCGGATCGCTGAATATCGATGCGGCTGAAGATCGCAAACGCCACACCGGTTAACGACGGACCGGGCAGATACGCCTTGGACACCGGGTCTTGGCGGACGAACCCTCGGTAGGCCAGCATCGCCAGCAGCCGGTGCGCGGTCGACGACGCCACCCCCAGGTACCGCGTTGCCTCGCTCAACCGGATCTGGGGCTGCTCCCCCAACAACAGCAGCAGCTTCAGCGCGTTGTCGACAGATTCGATCGGGTACTGCGGCGCAAGCGCATTGTCGGCGGCCCGCTGCCCCTTCTTCTGCATGGCTTCACGGTAAGCCAGTAGTCGCATTGCCACAGGAGTCTCTGCGCCGCGGGACACCGGTCGGTGGGACTCGTGCCAGGGCCACGCCACAGCGCGGATGCCACCCAGCAGCCCAGATGACGGTTAGTCTCGGCTTCGTGTGCGGGGTGATTCCGGCCGGATACAGCCGATACGTCGCCATCGGTGACAGTCAGACCGAGGGCTTGTGGGACGGTGACGACACCGTCGGTGTCCTGGGATTCGCTGACCGACTCGCCGCACTGCTCGACTCGCTCTATCCGGGTTTGCAGTACGCCAACCTCGCGATCCGCGGCAAGCTGGTGGCCGACGTCCTCCGGGAGCAGGCACCGGAGGCACTGGCGATGCAGCCGGATCTGATCACCGTGTGCGCCGGGATGAACGACGTCATCCAGCCGGGTCGATCGTTCGGCCGCGCCCTTGCCGACCTCGACTATATCTACGCCGCGCTGGCCGAATCGGGGGCGACGGTGGTGACGACGACGTTCCCGAACGTCGCGCAGTTCCTCCCGCTCGGTCGGCTCGTGTCGGGGCGGCTTGCCCGCATCAACGAAGCGATCAGAACTGCCGCCCACCAATACGACTTCAGGCTCGTCGACCTGTACAACGCGCCCTCGATGCGCGACTTGGACACCTGGGACATCGACCGCGTACACGCCTCGACCAAGGGCCACATCATGTTCGCTGCCGCGGCCGCCGAAGCTCTCAACTTGCCTGGCAGCAACCATGATTGGGCCCAATCGAGTGGCAGCCTCCGGCGGCTGCCATTCAGAGACCGCACTTATGGCCAGCTGCGCTGGACGCAAGAAAAGTTCATGCCATGGGTGTGGCGCCGTCTGCGCGGTCTGTCTTCGTCCGACGGGCGGATGCCCAAGCGTCCGCGGTTGGAACCGGTCAGCGGACAGCATTACGCGCGCATTAACCGCCCGTCAGGCATCCTTGACCCATGAATGTTCAGGCTTTGCTGCAGTCGATCCCGCCGCTCGCGGTCTACCTGGTCGTTGGCGGTGTGGTCGGGGTTGAGAGCCTGGGCGTGCCCCTTCCCGGCGAGATCGTGCTGGTCAGCGCGGCCTTGATGTCGTCGCATCATGACCTGGCCGTCAATCCGGTCGGCGTCGGCGTTGCCGCTGTCATCGGCGCGGTCGTGGGCGACTCGATCGGCTACAGCATCGGGCGCCGGTTCGGCTTGCCGCTTTTCGACAAGCTCGGCCGGCGTTTTCCGAAGCACTTCGGTCCTGGGCACGTCGCGCTCGCCGAAAAGTTGTTCAACCGCTGGGGCGTTCGGGCGGTGTTCTTCGGCCGTTTCATTGCGTTGCTGCGAATATTCGCGGGGCCGCTGGCCGGGGCCCTGAAGATGCCTTACCCGCGCTTCCTGACAGCCAATGTTTCCGGTGGCATCTGTTGGGCCGGCGGGACTACCGCGCTGGTCTATTTCGCCGGGATGGCCGCCGAACGATGGCTGGAGCGATTCTCCTGGATCGCGCTCGTAATCGCCGTCGTGGCCGGCCTCACCGCAGCAATCTTGTTGCGCGAGCGCGCATCCCGCGCGATCGCCGAACTCGAAGCCGAGCACGAGCGCAAGAGCGGCACGACCGCCGCCGACGCCGCGTGAAACCCTTCGCGGGCGGGCTAGCCGACCGGCTCGCCGGTGTACATCACCGCCGGCGGTGACCGGTGCTGTTCGATGAGGGTGCGGGCCATCTTCTGGGCCCGCAGGGCGGCATTGAGATCACCCACGGCCGCGAGAACGATGGCGCCCTTCATCAGGATGTGCCACGACCATACGAAGTCCTCGACGTCGGACAGGCCCGCTGCCATCGCGCGTTGGCGGACGATGTCGCGGACGTTGTGGATGTGCGCGAGGCTGGCCTGTCCGGCCGGATGATCGGCCCCCAACTCGAGCAACACGTTGATGAACGAGCAGCCCTCATAGCCGTCGCGATGTTGAAACCAGTCGTGCATGACGTCGAAGATCGCCACCAACTGTTCCTCGGGTGTGTTGCCTCGCTCCCGTGACTGCGCCTCGATCAAACCGTAAGTCCAGATCTCTTCGCGGCGCTGCAGCACGGCCAGTACGAGGTCGTTTTTCGTCGCGAAATGGCGGTAGAGCGTTGCCTTCGCCACGCCCGCCCGCCCGATCACCTCGTCGGTGCCGACCCCGCGGATCCCACGCCTGCTGAACAGGTCGTATGCAGCATTCAGGATGCGTTCGCGAGCGGGCGTCGCGACATCAGGTGTTGTCATGGCGCGCCTTACCATACTCTTAAGACCAGCCAGTAGACAGACCGCCCTGTCTCGTTATACAAATGAGAATCGCGATCCGCGAAAGTCTGTCTTCAGATTGCAGGACGGGCATCCATCCCGGCGTCTAGGCGCCGGTGGAAGGGAGTCCATCATGAGTCCGGTCATCGCAGAACCGATATCCCACCCCCACCTGATGCTCAGCACGCGGCTGGTCTACGAGCTGGGCGATCCACACAGCACGCTGCGGGCGACCACCGATAGGTGCGACGCGGCAGTGCTCATCAACGCGGGGGGCGAGATCGACGCCTGCAACGAGCACACCTGGC
>DASZLQ010000041.1:0-10361 GCA_035552295.1 Mycobacterium sp.
GTCCGACATCAAAGTATTGGCGTTGGTGGGCAGCCTGCGTGCGGCGTCGATCAACCGCAAGATCGCCGAGCTGGCCGCAGCGGTGGCTCCCGACGGCGTCGCCGTCGCGGTCTTTGAAGGGCTGGAGGCGCTGCCGTTCTACAACGAGGACATCGACGACGCGATGAACCCTGATGCCCCGGCGCTGGCTCCGGTAGCCGCGCTGCGTGCCGCGGCGGGCGACGCGGAAGCCGCGCTGGTGGTCACCCCGGAGTACAACGGCAGCATCCCGGCGGTCATCAAGAACGCGATCGACTGGCTGTCCCGCCCGTTCGGCGACGGCGCGCTGAAGGGCAAGCCGTTGGCGGTGATCGGAGGGTCCTTCGGTCGGTACGGCGGGGTGTGGGCGCACGACGAGACCCGCAAGTCATTCGGGCTTGCCGGCGCTTCGGTGGTCGAGTCGATCAAACTGTCCGTCCCGTTCAAAACCCTGGAAGGCAAGGCGCCCGCGGAACACGCCGAGCTTTCGGCGAATGTGCGCGACGTCGTCGGCAAGCTCGCCGCCGAAGTCGGGTGAATTTAGCTGCCGGAAATTGGTAGAAGCCAACAAGCCGCTCGCCGGCGACCAGCAACGTTAGCTCTACGTAAATAGTCAAAGCCGCCAGTTGCCGCTGGCGGCTTTGCTAGCGGCGGGCACGCGCGACGACGGCACCGGCGATGTCGGTGGCCGGTGTTATACCGATACCCATGGGCACCCGCGGGCGCGATATGTGATCTGCGACACGCCGGGCGGGCGCTCGAGACAGGCCTCACGACCAGGGAATTTCAAAATTGTTATTCAGAACATCTTGTATCTCGACACCTTGTCAGCCACTAGGTGTAGTGTTTCGAGCACCGGCAGATCCCAGGATCCCCAGGCTGGCCGGGCTTGGGGGACCTCCCGGAATCGGTACCGCCAGGCCGTTGGGCCTGACATCCGCAAAACGGGAATCTGGGGCCTTGACGGGCCGCTGAACGTAGCACAGATGTAGTACCCCCAGCAGTTGCCAGTCCGTAACAAGTTCCCGACCTTCCGCAAAGGAGCGGCATCCATGAGCGTCACCGTGTACACCAAGCCGGCATGCGTCCAGTGCAGCGCCACCTTCAAGGCTCTGGACAAGCAGGGCATCGCCTACGAGAAGGTCGACATCACCCTTGACTCCGAGTCGCGGGACTATGTGATGGCACTGGGCTACCTGCAAGCCCCCGTGGTGGTAGCAGGAAACGAGCATTGGTCGGGCTTCCGGCCGGACCGCATCAAGTCGCTCGCCGGTGCCGCGCTGAGCGCCTAGAGCCGCAGACGATAAGTAAGTGAGGACGTTGCGGTGCAGTCGCGCAACCTGGTCTATTTCTCTTCCGTGTCGGAGAACACCCACCGCTTCGTGCAGAAGCTGGGTGTTCCCGCCACGCGGATACCGCTGCATGGCCGTATCGAGGTCGACCAGCCGTACGTGCTGATACTGCCCACGTACGGCGGCGGGCGGACCACCCCCAACATCAACGACGGTGGCTATGTCCCCAAACAGGTCATCGCCTTCTTGAACGACGAGCACAACCGGTCGTTGATCCGCGGTGTCATCGCGGCGGGCAACAACAATTTCGGCGCCGAATTCGCCTACGCGGGCAACGTGATCTCGCGCAAATGTGGCGTTCCATACCTCTACCGCTTCGAACTGATGGGAACCCCGGACGACGTGGATGCCGTCCGCGCCGGTCTCGCTGACTTTTGGAAGGAACAGACGTGCCACCAACCGTCGCTGCAGAGCCTGTAACCGCCGGCACGCACGGGTTGCCCGACGAAACGGACTACCACGCGCTGAACGCCATGCTGAATCTGTATGACGCAGACGGCAAGATTCAGTTCGACAAGGACGTTCTCGCGGCGCGGCAGTACTTCCTGCAGCACGTCAACCAGAACACGGTCTTCTTCCACAATCAGGACGAGAAGATCGACTACCTGATCCGCGAGAACTACTACGAGCGTGAGGTTCTCGACCAGTACTCACGGAACTTCGTCAAAGAGCTGTTGGACCGTGCCTACGCCAAGAAATTCCGTTTCCCCACGTTTCTCGGCGCGTTCAAGTACTACACGTCGTACACGCTGAAGACGTTCGACGGAAAGCGCTACCTGGAGCGCTTCGAGGACCGCGTCGTCATGGTCTCGCTGACGTTGGCGGCCGGCGACACCGGCCTGGCCGAGAAGCTGGTCGACGAGATCATCGACGGCCGGTTCCAGCCGGCCACCCCGACGTTTTTGAACTCGGGCAAGGCGCAGCGCGGCGAACCAGTTTCGTGCTTCCTTTTGCGCATCGAGGACAACATGGAGTCGATCGGGCGATCGATCAACTCCGCCCTGCAGCTGTCCAAACGCGGCGGGGGAGTCGCGTTGCTGCTGAGTAACATTCGCGAGCACGGTGCACCGATCAAGAACATCGAGAACCAGTCTTCGGGCGTCATCCCCATCATGAAGCTGCTTGAAGACTCCTTCTCCTACGCCAACCAGCTGGGGGCCCGTCAAGGCGCCGGCGCGGTGTACCTGAACGCCCATCACCCCGACATCTACCGGTTCCTGGACACGAAGCGGGAGAACGCCGACGAGAAGATCCGGATCAAAACGCTGAGCCTGGGCGTGGTGATCCCGGACATCACCTTCGAGCTCGCGAAGAAGAACGAGGACATGTACCTGTTCTCGCCGTACGACGTGGAACGGGTGCACGGCGTGCCCTTCGCCGACATCTCGGTGACCGAGAAGTACTACGAGATGGTCGACGACGCGCGCATCCGCAAGACCAAGATCAAGGCGCGGGAGTTCTTCCAGACGCTGGCCGAGTTGCAGTTCGAGTCGGGTTACCCGTACATCATGTACGAGGACACGGTGAACCGGGCCAATCCCATCGAGGGCAAGATCACCCACTCGAACCTGTGCTCGGAGATCCTGCAGGTGTCCACTCCGTCGTTGTTCAACGACGACTTGTCGTATGCCAAAGTGGGCAAAGACATTTCGTGCAACCTGGGATCGCTGAACATCGCCAAGACGATGGATTCGCCGGACTTCGCCCAGACGATCGAGGTGTCGATCCGTGCGCTGACGGCGGTAAGCGACCAGACGCACATCACCTCGGTTCCCTCGATCGAGCAGGGCAACAACGATTCCCACGCGATCGGGCTTGGGCAGATGAACCTGCACGGCTACCTGGCTCGCGAGGGCATCTTCTACGGTTCCGAGGAAGGTGTCGACTTCACGAACATCTACTTCTATACGGTGCTGTATCACGCACTGCGGGCCTCCAACCGCATCGCGATCGAACGCGGTACGCACTTCAAGGGTTTCGAGCGGTCCAAGTACGCGTCGGGGGAGTTCTTCGACAAGTACACCGAGCGGGTGTGGGAGCCGCAAACCGAGAAGGTGCGGCAGCTGTTCGCCGATGCAGACATCCGCATCCCCACCCAGGACGATTGGAAACGGCTGAAGGAGTCGGTGGCCGCGCACGGCATCTACAACCAGAACCTGCAGGCGGTGCCGCCGACCGGGTCGATCTCCTACATCAACCACTCGACGTCGTCGATCCACCCCATCGTGTCGAAGGTCGAGATCCGCAAGGAGGGCAAGATCGGGCGGGTCTACTACCCGGCGCCCTACATGACCAACGACAACCTGGACTACTACCAGGACGCCTACGAGATCGGTTACGAGAAGATCATCGACACCTACGCCGCGGCCACCCAGCACGTGGATCAAGGGCTCTCGCTGACGTTGTTCTTCAAGGACACCGCCACCACCCGCGATGTGAACAAGGCGCAAATCTACGCCTGGCGCAAGGGAATCAAGACCCTCTACTACATCCGGCTACGGCAGTTGGCGCTGGAAGGCACCGAGGTCGAGGGTTGCGTGTCCTGCGTGCTGTGACGCCGCGCCGGGCTCGCGAGCGCCGCGGGATACGCAGTCTGCGCAGGTCAGCGGCTGCAACGCGGTATGGTGCTTGACGTGGTGAGAATTCCTCGACCCCACCCCAGCGTGAAGCCCGGGGCGAAGGTCGACGCGCGCAGCGAACGCTGGCGCGAACACCGCAAGAAGGTACGCGGCGAAATAGTCGAGGCGGCCTTCCGCGCCATCGACCGGCTGGGACCCGAGCTGAGTGTCCGGGAAATCGCCGAAGAGGCCGGCACCGCCAAGCCGAAGATCTATCGGCACTTCCACGACAAGTCCGACCTGTTCCAGGCGATCGGGGAGCGGCTGCGCGACATGCTGTGGGCGGCGATCTTCCCGTCGATCAACTTGACCACCGACTCGGCCCGCGAGGTCATCCGGCGCAGTGTCGAGGAGTACGTCACCCTCGTCGACAAACATCCCAACGTGCTGCGGGTCTTCATTCAGGGCCGCTCCGCGGCCACCCCGCAGTCGACCGTCACGATCCTCAACGAAGGCCGCGAGATCACCTTGGCCATGGCCGACATGTTCGACAACGAGCTCCGCGAGATGGAGCTGGACCACGCCGCGGTCGAACTGGCCGGACACGCGGCCTTCGGATCGGCCGCGTCGGCCACCGAGTGGTGGCTGGGCCCCGACCCCGACAGCCCGCGACGCATGCCGCGTGAGCAGTTCGTCGCCCATCTGACCACCATCATGATGGGGGTCATCGTCGGGACCGCCGAGGCACTCGGCATCACGATGGATCCCGACCAGCCGATCCACAGCGTGGTGCCGCGCAACCCCGCTGTGAGCTGAGTAACCGCGACGTTGACATCGCTGCGGCCATCGATAACACTCGTCCCATCCGATACCCTGGGTACTGGGTATTTGCGCGAGCTAGTAGGAAGATCCGATCCTCCGTGACCGATGTCGTAACAGAAGCCGAGCCACGGCCGCAGTCCGACCAGCCGCCAGTCCATACCCGCGTCGTTATCATCGGGACCGGATTCTCCGGTTTGGGTATGGCCATCGCGCTGCAGCAGCAGAGCGTGGACTTCGTCATCCTGGAGAAGGCCGACGACGTCGGCGGCACCTGGCGCGACAACAGCTACCCCGGCTGCGCGTGCGACATCCCGTCGCACCTGTACTCGTTCTCCTTCGAGCCCAAGCCGGACTGGAAGAACCCGTTCTCCTACCAGCCCGAGATCTGGGACTACCTCAAGGGAGTCACCGAGAAGTACGGTCTGCGCCGCTTTATCGAGTTCAATTCCCTGGTCGATCGCGCCTACTGGGACGATGACGAGTACCGCTGGCATGTGTTCACCACCGACGGGCGCGAATACGTCGCCCAGTTCCTGGTCTCGGGGGCCGGCGCGTTGCACATCCCGTCCTTCCCCGAGATCGAGGGTCGCAACGAATTCGCCGGTCCCGCTTTCCATTCCGCGGAGTGGGACCACGGTGTCGACCTGACCGGCAAGCGGGTGGCGATCATCGGGACCGGCGCCAGCGCGATCCAGATCGTGCCCGAGATCGTCGGGCAAGTCGCCGAACTACAGCTCTACCAACGCACCCCGCCATGGGTGGTGCCGCGCTCCAACCCTGAGATCCCGTCCGCGCTGCGGACGGCCATGGAAAACGTCCCCGGGCTACGGGCCTTGGTGCGCCTCGGACTCTACTGGGCGCAGGAGGCGCTTGCGTTCGGCATGACCAAGCGTCCTAATGCGCTGAAATTCATTGAGGCGTATTGCAAGTGGAACATTTGGCGCTCGGTGAAAGACCGCGAGCTGCGCCGCAAGCTGATCCCTAAATACCGCATTGGTTGCAAGCGAATCCTGAACTCCTCCACCTACTATGGCGCCGTCGCGGACCCGAAGACCGAACTGATCACGGACGGTATCACCCGCATCACGCGCGACGGGATCGTCACCGCGGACGGCACCGAACACCAGGTCGACGTAATCGTGTACGCCACCGGCTTCCACGTCACCGACTCCTACACCTACGTCCAGATCAAAGGGCAGCACGGCGAGGATCTGGTCGATCGCTGGAACCGTGAGGGCATCGGTGCGCATCGCGGGATCACCGTGGCCGACGTGCCCAACCTGTTTTTCCTGCTCGGCCCGAATACCGGGCTGGGCCACAACTCCGTGGTGTTCATGATCGAATCGCAGATCCGCTACGTCGCCGACGCGATCGCGAAATGCGACAAGATGGGTGCGCAGGCGCTGGCTCCGACCCGCGAAGCGCAAGACCGCTTCAACGACGAGCTACAACGCAAGCTGGCCGACTCGGTATGGAATACCGGCGGCTGCAGCAGCTGGTACCTCGACGAGCATGGCAAGAACACGGTGCTCTGGGGCGGCTATACCTGGCAGTACTGGCGGGCAACCCGCTCGGTCAAGCCGGAGGAGTACCAGTTCTTCGGCGTGGGTAAGGGCTCACGCGCCAAGCGTCGGGCGGTATCCGCCTAGCAGGTCCGCGAAGGCTGTCGCGGCCGCATCCACGCCGGCTTCGTCGTTCGTGGCTACGAGATCCAGCAGCAGGCCACGAGTCACGGCAAGCCCGAGCCTTGCCATCGCGCGATCGTAGGGAACGTCCGCGGAAGCCTCGACCTCGCGCAGCCAGTCGTCGACGGCGCCGGGAATCATCCGCGTGAACGGCTTTTCGCCTTGGGCCGCGCGCGAGTAGCACTCGAAAAACAGGCGTTCCAACTGACGCAATTCGGGTCGACGGAGGTCGGCCCACATTAAGGCGAAGCCTTCGGCCGGATTCATCGGCAGATCGGGGACGAGAGCCATCTGGCGGCACTCGACCTCCTCAACGATCGCTACGAGCAGATCCTCTCGAGACCCGAAGTGGTGCAACAGCATTCGATGGTTGGTGCCCACCGCGGCGGCCACGTCGCGTAGTGAGCGGTCCCCGACGCCGCCGGCGGCGAACTCTTCAACGAGCGCGTCGAGCAGCTGCCGGCGCCGTTGTGAGTCAGGAGTGCGGACCATCGGCGCGGCTGAGCTGTTCAGACCGGGCCTTGAGTGCTTGGGCCTCGATTTGGAGGAAGCGCTTGGTCTTCTTGACCATCAGCCGCCCGACCAGGGCGCCGAGCACACCTCGCTGGTCGAGTTGCTGGCGCACCAGGGTGCGGCCGCCGGGTTGGGCGTTGACAAAGTGACGAGCGGTCACCAGCACACCAGGAGAGCGCTGCACCCACGTCCAGGACGAGCCATTGTCGATCTCGGTGACCGTCCAGACCAGCTTCGACATGCCGGGCTGCTTGATCGCGAACCGTTTGCCGACGGCGAGGGCGGGCCCGTCCAGCCCGACCAGGGAAGTCACCGAGGGGGTCCACTCGGGCCAGCGCTCGACATCGCTGAAGACATCCCATACCAATTGCGGCGGTGCATCGATCCCGATAGCGTCTTCATTAAACATGTACCAAATGGTACATCCCGTGTTTGGTTTTGCCTACGCCCTTACGCCACGCGCGCGTTGAGATGCTTGAGGGCCGCTTCGGCGCCGTTCCAGCCGGGGATGCCGGTCACCCCCGGACCGGGGTGGGTGCACTGGCCGCATAGGAAGAGTCCGTCGACCGGGGTGGCGAACTTGTCGGCTCCCTCGACGACACGGCCGGTCCACAACTGGTTGGGCTGCAGCAGACCATGTGAGTAGTCGCCGGCGTGTGCGCTGAAGGTGCTGCCGAAGTAGCGGTTGGAAAACACCACCCGGTTGGTGACGGCGCCGGCGAACCCGGGCGCAAACTTGTCGAAGATTCCCACGCAGGTATCGGCGTATTGCTCTTTCCAGCTTCGGTTTTCGTCGGCGTCGAGTCCGGTCGGGAAGTACGGCGTGAAAATGGTTGCGCTGTGCTTGCCTTCGGGCGCCAGCGACGAGTCGACCATGCTCGGTATGTACAGGTAGGTGGGCGGCGCGTCGGGAAGCTGCCCCTTGCGATATTGCTCCCACGCGTCGCTGATGTATTCCGGTGACGGCGCATAGGCGACCGTGGGACACCATTGCCCATTGTCGTGCATATACGGCTGCAGCCGCTCGATCCATTGGGGCGCTTGGTCAATGGTGAGATGCGCCTGGATGTATCCCAGGTTGAAGTTGATTTCCTTGATCTTGCGGATATAGTCGGGCGGAAAGTTCTGCGCTCCGGCCAGATTCACGAACGTGGTGTACGGGTCGAGCGACGAGAGCACGGCGTCGGCCGAAATCGTTGTGCCGTCGCGCAGTTCGACCCCGCTGGCGCGCCCGTCGGTCACCAGGACCTGCTTGACATGCGCCTTCATCTGCACCTCGGCGCCCAACGATTCGGCGCGGCGGCACAGCGCCGTGCTCAGCGAGCCAATGCCACCGCGCGGCATGATGTATTCGACGTTGCCGCCGCCGATCAGGTAGTGGTACAGCGTCGACGCATTCGAGCCCGGGGTCCAGGGGCCGCCGTCGAAAGCGTCAATGGACATCGCCGCCAGTGAGCCCTGGATGCAGCGGCCCTGGTCGGGTGCGAGGAAACGGCGGACCGTGTCCATGGTGCTGCCGTACCACATCTGGGCGAAATCGTGGCGGTCCTCTGGAGTGGGCTGCGCGGCGATCACCTCGATGATGTCGGGCGGTGGACCGAATGCCGAGTCGACGAAATACGGTGCGAACCGGCCGATGTGGGCGAACAAACCGCCCAGGGCCGCCGCGACGTCGGGTCCGTGATCGTCGAGCAAGTGGCGGGCCATGCGTTCGAGGTCGTTGTACATCACGAACGGGGTGTCCTCGGAATCCCCGAACGTGCACGTCGACGTCCACTGATCCATCAGCTCGAAGCCCCACTTGGTCAGCTCCAAGCGTTCGGTCATCTCCCGTCGCCAGATCAAAACGGCCCAGGCGCCGACGCTGTGCTTGTAGCCATCGAAGAGTTCCCGGGTGGCGGCCATCCCGCCTAGGAAGTGCGCCCGTTCCAGCACAAGCACTTTCGCGCCGCCCTTTGCCAGCACATTGGCGGCGACCAGACCGTTGTGGCCCGCCCCGATGATGATCGCGTCGTAGTCGGCCATGCCGATCCGCCTCCCGAATCCGGTGCTCGCTTGACCGCACAATGTCACACCTGACATATTTACGTCAATAGTGACATTTGGAGGATCGCATGCTCGCCGTGGGCCGCAGCCAACGCACGCGTCAGGCGCTGCAACAGGCCGCGATGCGGCGCTTTGTCGCCGACGGTGTGCATCAAACGAGCGTCGCCGACATCGCCGCCGATGTCGGGGTCACCGAGCGAACTTTTTACCGGCACTTCCCGTCGAAACACGCGGTGATTTTCGCCGACTACGACATCGGCTTCGAGTGGTTCGCTCGAGCGTTGGCACTACGCCCGCACGGAGAGCCCATCACGCAGTCGGTGCGTAAAGCCGTGGACGCGTTTCCTTTTGACTTCGCGATGGTTCGTGAGGCGGCCACCATCCGCTCGCGCGACCTGGACCAGGACATCATCACCAGCCACATTCGACGGATGCGCGACCAGGTCGCCGACGAGATCCAGCGCTTCATCCACGAGCGATCGGCCCCCACCGCCGATGGGGCCATGATCGCCGACATCGCCGCGCACAGCCTGGCCACTGCGGTGTTCGCGTCGCTGGAGGCCTGGATGAGTAAGGGCGGCGAGGATATCGACGAACTCAGCCGCCTGACCGGCATCGCGCTGAGCACCCTCGAAGACGGTCTCACTGTCACCCTGCGCCACTCCGGACTGGACTGACGGCGGCAAACTGAGCGGCCCGGTTGCCACGACACGACGAACACAAGTTGTTGTGCTGCAGCGCCTTGTCGTACCCCAGGGGTAGTGTTTGAAGCCTGAGTACCGCAGGCAAACCGTCTGGTGAAGTGGGGTTCTGGTGAGCGAAAAAATAAAGCTGATTGACCGCGTCTCGGCGATCAACTGGAACCGGCTGCACGACGAAAAAGACGCCGAGGTCTGGGATCGGCTGACCGGCAATTTCTGGCTGCCCGAGAAGGTGCCGGTGTCCAACGACATCCCGTCCTGGGGCACGCTGACGGCTCACGAAAAACAGATGACCATGCGGGTTTTCACCGGGCTGACGCTGCTGGACACCATCCAGGGCACGGTCGGGGCGGTCAGCCTGATCCCCGACGCGCTGACCCCGCACGAGGAGGCGGTGTACACCAACATCGCGTTCATGGAGTCGGTGCACGCACGCAGCTACAGCAACATCTTCTCGACGATGTGCTCGACCGCTGAGATCGACGACGCGTTCCGCTGGTCGGAGGAGAACCCCAACCTGCAACGCAAGGCCGAGATCGTCATGCAGTACTACATGGGCGACGAGCCGCTCAAGCGCAAGGTGGCCTCCACGCTGCTGGAAAGCTTCCTCTTTTACTCCGGGTTCTATCTGCCGATGTACTGGTCGAGCCGGGCCAAGCTGACCAA
>DASZLQ010000042.1:0-6941 GCA_035552295.1 Mycobacterium sp.
GTCGAGGACGTCAAGGATGCCGGCTACCGGCTGGACGACGTCGTCTTCACGCAGTTCGGCGTCGGCGCCGTCGCCCGACCGCTCGCCGCGGCGCCTACGGTCGCGGTCGCGGAACCGGCGTCCCCGCCGGCCCTGACGCCCCTCGCCGTCTTCGTCGCCGCCGCGATTCTGCTGGCCACCCGAGGTTTGTTGCTCGCCGCTCTGATCGCTGTCGGCGCCTTTTCCGCGTTCGTCGGTCTTGGTGTCCTGTTGGCCCCCTTGGCGATTGCCCGCCTCGCCAGAGCCTTTTCCATCGCGGGTGCCTGAGCTCTCGCGATCCGCGTCGTCGGCGGTGCGGGTGGCTGATCCCGTTTCGCGGGCGGCGCCGCGCCGCTCCCTTCGCGGCCCCTCTGTTGCCGAATCCTTCTGTTCCCCTTGGGCGGCAGGTGCTTCGGCAGTGGCCGTAGGGGATTTGTCGCTGCCCTCAGGCGGGGCGCCAGCGGCCGACACGCCGTTGGCCTGTCCCCTGCTTTCCTGAATCGCGGCGATTAGTTCGTTCTTGCGCATACCCGACGTCCCTTTGACGCCGGCTTGATTAGCCAGCGCGCGCAGCTCGGGCAGCACCATGGTGGACAGGGAGCCAACCGAGACATTGGTTTTGACGTCTGGCGTGTCTGTGGTCACGGAGTTCGACGGCTGATTGCCATCGGTGCTTTCACCAGCCGTGAACAGGTCCGTATCGGTCACGGATTTCCTTTCTTCCCCTGCTGATCACGTCATACGGGGGGTTAGTTGCATTCAGCCAAATTGCCGAGTGCGCCCAATCATCGACTCTGCAACGGTGATCGCCTTGATCGGCGGAGTAAGCGGCGAACCTCGTCCACGAGAAGAATTGGTGTTGTCCTAGCGGCAAGGCAGTATGTTTGCAGATGCAGATGCTGCGATTGCTGGACGGCTCCGAGGATAACCCGCATCTTTGTCGGAAGCAAGCAAACCCTCCGGTCACGCTGTGGATTAACTGTGAACCGTGACTCCCGGGCTCCAGCGAACTCGTTCGCCGGCGGTCATCTCGGTGATGGTAAATCCGCTTGCGGCGCCGTACTCCAGCACTTCCGAGGATAGCTCCGACTCTGTGCTCAAGGCGATCAGCGACGGACCAGCCCCCGAAAGCGTCGCTACCAGATTATTACGCCGCAGCAGTCGTAGATATTCCGCCGAGGCAGGCATCGCGGCGGCACGTTGCGGTTGATGAAGCACGTCTTCGGTGGCCGCCATCAGCAGATCCGGCCGTTCGGTCAGCGCTACCACTAGCAACGCGGCGCGGCTGACGTTGAACCTCGCGTCATCGTGGCTGACCTGGGCGGGCAACAACACCCGGGTCTCCGCCGTCAACGAGCGCTCTTCGGGGATGGCGCAGTACAGATGGATATCGGGATGAAGTCGCAGCGGTACCGCCGAGTATTTGGGCTCCGCACCCCTGCGGTCGGTCCACGAAACCACCGCACCACCCAACACGGCAGCCGCGGCGTTGTCGGGATGCCCTTCGAACTCCGAGGACAGCTGGATCAGCTGAGCGTCAGTCAGCGGTATCGAATCCGTCTGTGCGACAAGGCCGTTTACCGCTGCCAGGCCGCCGACCACCGCCGCCGCAGACGAGCCCAGACCGCACGAATGCGGGATGGCGTTACTGCACCGCACCAACAGGCCTGCGGCCCTTACCCCCACGGCCTGCAACCCGCGCTCGACGGCGCGCACCACCAGATGTTCGGAGCCCAGCGGTACTTGTCCCGCACCTTCGCCGTCGACCTCCACAACCAAGCCGGAATCCATTGTCTCCACGACGATCTCGTCGCAAAGACTTAATGCCAGACCCATGCTGTCAAAACCTGGGCCAAGATTCGCACTGGACGCCGATACCACGGCGCTCGCCACCAGCCCGGCGGGCAGCATCTGAGTCACCGACGGGCTTTCACTAGGCCAGCCCCAACTTCTCCACGACGAGCACCGGATCGACAGGCAGTGCGGACACGCTCGGCATGTCCCTCAGCGCCGTGTCGGGATCCTTGAGACCATTGCCGGTCACCGTACACACCACCGTCGACCCGCGGCCTACCCAACCGTCGTCAACGGCCTTGAGTAGCCCCGCGATGCTGGCCGCGGACGCCGGTTCGACGAAGACACCTTCGCAGCTGGCGACGAGGTGATATGCCGCAAGGATCTCCTCGTCGGTGGCGGCCAGGAAGCGCCCATTGGATTGCTGCTGCGCCGCGACCGCGGCCGTCCACGACGCTGGTGCGCCGATGCGGATTGCGGTGGCAATGGTTTCGGGGTGGCTGACCGGTTCGCCCAGTACCAGGGGCGCTGCGCCCGCGGCCTGGGTGCCCAGCATGCGGGGCAGCTTGTCGATCACGCCCTCCTGGTGATACTCGGTGTAGCCCTTCCAGTACGCGGTGATATTCCCGGCGTTGCCGACGGGAAGGGCGTGTACGTCCGGCGCGATGCCCAGCGCGTCGACGATTTCGAACGCTGCCGTCTTCTGGCCCTCGATGCGCACCGGGTTGACCGAATTGACCAACGCGATTTGCGGGAAGTCGGCGGCCATCTTGCGGGCCAGTTCCAGGCAGTCGTCGAAATTGCCGTCGATCTGGATGATCTTGGCGCCGTGCATAACCGCCTGCGCCAGCTTGCCCATCGCGATCTTGCCCTGCGGTATGAGCACCGCGCAGGTGATGCCGGCGCGGGCGGCGTATGCGGCCGCCGACGCCGAGGTGTTTCCCGTCGACGCGCACAACACGGCCTGCTGGCCGCGGGCCAATGCGTCGGTGACCGCCATAGTCATGCCCCGGTCCTTGAAGGAGCCGGTGGGATTGAGTCCCTCGACCTTGAGATGGATCGTGCAGCCGGTCTTTTCCGAGAGTCGGGTCGCGGCGATCAGCGGGGTTCCACCCTCGAGCAGCGTGACCGGAGTCCAATCGTCGCCAACCGGTAACCGGTCGCGGTACGCCGCGATCACGCCCGGCCACGGCTGGTGCGTGGCCGTCCGGGGGGTGCTCATAGGGTGGTTCCTTCCAGTCGCAGTACGCTCGCCACGCTATAGACGGAGTCCAAATCGGCCAGCGCATCAACGGTTTCGGAGAGTGCAGCGTCGGTAGCGGTGTGAGTGACCACCACGATGCGGGCTCCCACCCGTCGCCCGCCCTCGTCGATCACGCCTTCCTGGCGGACCTCGGCGATACTTACCTCGCGCTTGGCGAATTCCGCTGCCACCGAGGACAATACGCCGGGTTTGTCGGCGACGTTCATGCTGACGTAGTACCGGGTGTTAATGAAACCCATTGGCGCGATGGGCAGTTGGGCATACTTCGACTCGCGGGGCCCGCGGCTGCCGAGTACCCGGTTGCGGGCGGCCATCACCAAGTCGCCGGTCACCGCCGATGCGGTGGGCGCGCCCCCGGCCCCCTGGCCATAGAACATCAGCCGGCCCGCGGCCTCGGCCTCGACAACCACGGCGTTGAATGCTCCGTTGACCGTGGCCAGTGGATGCGACAAGGGCACCAGCGCCGGGTAGACCCGGGCCGAAACCCGTTGCTGGCCATCCTCGCCTGCGATGCGCTCGCAGATGGACAGCAGTTTGATGTTGCAACCTAAGGCCCGCGCGGACACGAAATCGGCCGGGGCGATCTCCGTGATGCCCTCGCGATAGACGTCATCGGCGGTCACCCGGGTGTGGAAGGCGATGGATGCCAGAATCGCGGCCTTGGCCGCAGCGTCATAGCCCTCGACGTCGGCGGTGGGGTCGGCCTCGGCGTAGCCCAGCGCGCTCGCGTCGGCCAGAGCGCTCTCGTAGTCGGCACCGGTGCTGTCCATCGCGGAAAGGATGTAGTTAGTGGTGCCGTTGACGATGCCGGCCACGCGGTGCACGGTGTCACCGGCCAGTGACTGGGTGAGCGGGCGGATGACCGGGATAGCGCCCGCGACCGCCGCCTCGAAATACAAGTCGACGTGCGCGCTTTCAGCGGCCTGTGCCAATTCTCCGGTCGAGGTGGACAACAACGCCTTGTTCGCGGTGACGACGGACTTGCCGTGCTCGAGGGCGCACAGGATCGCCTTGCGGGACGGCTCTACCGGTCCCATCAATTCCACGACGATATCGACGTCTTTGCGCGAGACGAGCTCTTCGACGTTGTCGGTGAGCAGATCGATCGGGACACCGCGGTCGGCGGCGACGCGGCGCACTCCGACGCCGCGTAGGACCAGTGGTGCGCCGACACGAGCGGCGAGGTCTTGCGCGCTGTCTTGGATGATTCGGACAACCTCGCTACCGACGTTGCCCAACCCCAGTACCGCTACGCCGACCGGCTTTTCGTCACCGGGCACGGTTCACCTCACTTCCAGACTCAGCAGATCGTCGACCGTCTCCCGGCGCAGGATCAGGCGGGACCTCCCGGCGCGTACGGCTACGACGGCGGGCCGGCCGATCATGTTGTAACGGCTCGAGAGCGAATAGCAGTAGGCGCCGGTAGCTGCCACTCCGAGCAAGTCGCCGGGCCGCAGATCGCCGGGCACCCACGCGTCGCGCACGACGATATCACCGGTCTCGCAGTGCTTTCCGACGATCCGGGCCAGCGCCGCCGGCGCATCGCTGATTCTCGAGACCAGGCGCGCGTCATATTGCGCGTCATAAAGCGCGGTGCGGATGTTGTCGCTCATACCGCCGTCGACGCTGACGTAGCGCCGGTTCGCCGTGGCGCTCACGTCGACGTCCTTAACGGTGCCTATTTCATACAACGTGATGGTGCCCGGTCCGGCGATGGCACGTCCGGGCTCGACGACCAGCCGGGGCGTAGGCAGCCCCACCGCTCCCGACTCGTTGCTCACGACGGCGCTCAACTTCGCCGCGAGTTCGGCCATCGGCGGCGGATCGTCGGCCGCCAGGTACGAAATACCCAGGCCGCCACCAAGGTCGACGGTCGTGATCTGTGCGGTCTTGTCGACCCCGAACTCGTCGACAACCTCGTGCAGCAGGCCGATGACGCGGTGCGCGGCCAGTTCGAAGCCGGCGACGTCGAAGATCTGCGAACCGATGTGGCTGTGCAACCCGACCAGTCGCAGGTGATCGGTGGCGAATACCCGGCCGACCGCTGCCATTGCCGCACCGCTTGCCACCGACAGACCGAACTTCTGGTCCTCGTGTGCGGTGGAGATGAACTCATGAGTGTGCGCTTCGACCCCGACGGTGAGACGAACGAAGACATCCTGGACCACACCCGCCTCCGCCGCGATCGCGTCCAAGCGCTCGATTTCGGTCGTCGAGTCCAAAACGATGTGGCCTACACCGACTTTCATCGCGGCGGTCAACTCCGCGACAGATTTGTTGTTGCCGTGGAAAGTAATCCGCTCCGGCGGAAAGTCGGCGTTTAGTGCCACGGCCAGCTCCCCGCCGGTGCACACGTCGAGTGAGAGGCCTTCTTCGTCGATCCAGCGCGCTATCTCGCTGCACAAAAACGCTTTGGCGGCATAGTGCACGTTGTGGCCGCCGCCGAAGGCCGACGCGATCTCTCGGCAGCGAGAGCGAAAGTCGTCTTCGTCGATGACGAACAGCGGAGTGCCGTACTCCTGGGCGAGGTCGGTCAGCGGAACTCCGGCGACGCCGGCAACGCCGGCTTCATCGCGAGCTATGTTGCGCGGCCACACATTCGGCGCCAACCGCAGCAGCTCCTCGGGGGACTGCGGCCGCGGCGGGCTCTCGGTGTGCCGGCTCTCTTCGGCGTGCCGGGGACCGGCGGGATGGACGTTCACATTCGCTCCGGGGCAGTGACTCCGAGGATTGCCAGCCCGTTGGCGATGACCTGGCGCGTGGCCTGACACAGCGCCAGCCGCGCGGTGTGCAGGTCGTTGGGCTGTTCGTCGCCCTGCGGCAACACTCGGCATGAGTCGTAAAACCGATGGTAGTCACCGGCGAGGTCTTCCAGGTAACGGCTTACCCGGTGTGGTTCACGCAGGGAAGCCGCCGTCTTCACCACCCGCGGGAATTCGCCGATGGTGCGCAGCAGCGCACCCTCCTTGTCGTGGCTGAGCAGCTCGAGGTGTGTGGTGTCGGGGATAACCCCTAGTTCGGCGGCGTTGCGGGCCAGCGCGCAAAGCCGCGCGTGCGCGTATTGCACGTAATAGACCGGGTTTTCATTCGATGCCGAGGACCACAGCGCCAGGTCGATGTCGATCGGGGTGTCCACCGACGAGCGGATCAGGCTGTAGCGCGCGGCGTCGACCCCGATCGCCTCGACCAGATCGTCGAGCGTGATCACTGTTCCGGCCCGCTTGCTCATTCGGACCGGCTGGCCGTCGCGGACCAGGTTGACCATCTGCCCGATGAGCACCTCGACGGTGGCCGGGTCGTCGCCGAAGGCGGCGGCCACAGCCTTGAGCCGGGCAATGTATCCGTGGTGGTCGGCGCCGAGCATGTAGATGCACAAGTCGAAGCCGCGTCGCCTCTTGTCCAGGTAATAGGCGACATCGCCGGCGATGTAGGCCGGCTTGCCGTCGCTCTTGATCACGACTCGGTCCTTGTCGTCACCAAAAGCGCTGGTGCGCAACCAGGTTGCACCGTCCTTCTCGTAGATGTTGCCGGTCTCGCGCAACCTGGCGATGGCCTGGTCGACGCGGCCGCTGGTGTGCATCGAGTCTTCGTGGGTGTAGACGTCGAAGTCGGTGCCGAACTCGTGCAACGACTCTTTGATGTGGGTGAACATCAAGTCGACGCCGATTGCGCGGAAGGTCTCGCGCATCTCCGGTTCGGGCAGGCTCAGCGCGCCGGGCGCCTTCTGCAATACCTGTGCGGCGATGTCGGCGATGTACGTGCCCGCGTAACCGTCGGGAGGGGTTGGTTCGCCTTTGGCCGCGGCGATCAACGAGCTGGCGAAGCGGTCGATCTGGGCGCCGTGGTCGTTGAAATAGTATTCCCG
>DASZLQ010000043.1:0-22278 GCA_035552295.1 Mycobacterium sp.
AATTCCGATGTCCGCACCCCGAGGATCCGCAGTGACCGGGAATCGCAGCTGTGCGGTAGCAGCACGGTCACCTCCCATCCGGCCATCACCCGGTCGTAGAGCCAACCCCCGGCCGATTGCACGACGTCGACTGTGCTGGCCGCAACGACGTCCAGTCGATATCGCAGACACTCACCGTCTGCCCGGGTGGTTCGCGCAGCACTAACCCGGCTGCTCTCGCTGATGTCGAAGGTTGGCGTGACCATCAATCCGTTCCTCACCGCCGCACCCGCGGTGCGTTGACGTTACTGCAGCGCTGTCAAATTGTGGGCTGCCGCCTCTCGCGGCGCCGCTCCCGGAACAGGCCCGGTTCGGCGAAGCGGGTGACGCGACTCACCGGACAGCGTGACACTTCGACGTAAATTTGTAAAGGTCCGCTAGCCACTCACGACCTGCGGCGTGCCTTGAGTTCGGCGAGAACTTCGTGGGTGTGCTGGCCGAGTTCCGGTGCCGCAGAACGCGGTGCCCATGGCGTGCCATGGAAATCCGCCGGTGTCGCCACCATCGGCACACTGGATTCTTTGTCCGGTACATCGACGATGCCGCCGGCGGCGTGGAACTGCT
This sequence comes from Mycobacterium sp., assembly GCA_035552295.1. Classification (GTDB taxonomy): domain Bacteria; phylum Actinomycetota; class Actinomycetes; order Mycobacteriales; family Mycobacteriaceae; genus Mycobacterium. The sequence continues at coordinate 604 of DASZLQ010000043.1, forward strand.
CGTCGGCCACAACGTCTTCGATGCTGTTGACCGGCGACCAGAAAAAATCCGGTTCGTCGGCGAAGATCTCCGCCCATTCGTCAAGCGATTTGGTCGCGAAGATCTCGTCCAACTCGGCAATGAGCGCTACACCGTTGACAGCGCGGGCGCGGGCATCGCTGAATCGGGGATCGTCGAGCCACTCCGGGCGGCCGACGGCGCGACACAGCGGGGGCCAGTGCCGGTCACCTTCGAGACCGACGATCCAGAACCTGCGCCCATCGCCGGCGGTGTAGTTGTTCATGCACGGGTTGCCCATGGTTTCGCGTTGCCCGATCGCGATCGGCTGGCCGGTCAGCAGATAGGTGTTGATGTCGAAGCTGACGGTGTAGGCGCCTTGCCGGTACAGCGAGGTGGTCACCAGCTGACCGGTCCTGGTGCGTGCGCGGGCAAGCAGCGCCGCGCAAATGGCCGCGGCCAGGGTCATGCCGGCCGAGTGGTCACCCATGCCGCCCCGCTGAAACGGCGGGGTGTCTCCGGGCCGGGTGAGCAGGTGCGCCACACCGGCGCGCGACCAAAATGCCGCGATGTCGTAGGCGGCACGATCGGCGTCGGGCCCGGTTTCGCCGTATCCGGTGATCAGGCCGTAAACCAGGCGGGGATTGTGGGCCGACACCGACGCGAAATCGAGGCCAAGGCGTTGCAATGCGCCGGGGCGCACATTGGTCACGAAAACGTCTGCGTCCGCGAGCAATTCGAATGCGATGTCGTGGCCCTCTTCGGTGGTGAGGTCTAAGACGACGCTGCGCTTGGAGCGGTTGTCCATTTCGAATGGTGGGTTGACCCCGAGGTCGCATCCCATCATCCGGCCGAACATGCGCCCGGGGTCGCCGCGCGGCGGCTCGATCTTGATGACGTCGGCGCCCCAGTCGGCCAGGATCCCGCCGGCGGCCGGTCCGGCCACCCAGACCCCGAGTTCGACTACCTTGATGCCTTCCACCGGTCCGGCCATGGCTAAGTTCCTACTCCGGGTAGCTGCTGCCCGTTGCCACAGGGTCATCCGGTTCGCCGACATCCCGGCGTTTTGCGCCTCTCGGTTTCGAATTCTGATCTGGGCACCGATGATTCTCCGCGGCCCTGTGTATCGGAATACATGCGGGCATCGTGCAACGGATGGCCGCGGCAAGCCCATCGAACATGGGCGGCCTGCCAAATACGACACCAAAGGAGATCGTCATCGTGGTCACAATCTCAGGCCGAGCGGTCCTGATTACCGGGGCCAATCGCGGCATCGGGAGCGCGCTGGCCGTGGAGGCCTTGAACAGAGGCGCCGGGCGGGTCTACGTCGGTACCCGGAAGGCCTTGGCCGACAACACCGATTCCCGCGTGACGCCCCTGCCCCTGGACATCACCAACGCCGCCCAGATTCAGGCGGCGGTGGAGAAGGTCGACTCTCTCGATGTCTTGATCAACAACGCCGGCCTGGCGCTTTACGATGATCTAAGCGATGCCTCCGCGCTCCAACGGCATCTTGCGGTGAATCTTCTCGGCACGTACCACGTGATTCAGGCTTTCCTTCCGCTGTTGGCCCAATCCGGGGGATCGATCGTCAACAATCTGTCGGTAAATGCCTTGGCGCCGTTGCCGCTGATTCCGGCCTACTCGATCTCCAAGGCTGCCGCCTTCTCCTTGACGCAATCGCTGCGTGTCATCTTGGCCGGACAGGGCGTGCGGGTTCATGCGGTGCTGACCGGTCCCGTGGACACCGATATGACCCGAGGCCTCGACATACCCAAGGCCTCTCCACAATCCGTGGCGCAAGGCATCTTCGACGGGGTGGAGAATGACGACGACGAAATCTTCCCCGATCCGATGTCTCGGTCGTTGGCAGAGCGCTGGCACGGGGGCGCCGCCAAGCTGCTTGAACACCAGTACGCGGCGTTGCTCGCACAAGCAGAGCCCGCCAAATCCTGAGCCTCGGCGCCGAATTCGGCTCAACAATCGTCAGCTTATCGAGATCACAAATGCTGCCGCGACGGCGGTGAATGGAGAACGGACATGTTACTGGATAACAAGAACGCAGTCATTTACGGCGCCGCAGGAGCGGTGGGCGCTGCGGTTGCCCGCGCGTTCGCTCGCGACGGGGCCCGCGTCTTTCTGACCGGACGAGATAAAGGCGCCCTCGATGCGTTAGCGAAGGAGATCAGGGGCGCCGGTGGCGCGGCTGAGACGGCACGGGTCGATGCGATGGACGAAGCCGCGGTGGAGAGCCACCTCGATAGCGTCGTGGCCAAGGCGGGCACGATCGATATCTCGTTCAATGCCATCGGGATTCCGCAGCAAGGGATGCAGGGAATTCCTCTCACCGAGCTGTCGGTGGAAAACTTCGCGCTGCCGATCGCCACCTATCCGCGGGCACATTTCGTCACTGCCCGAACGGCGGCACGTCAGATGATCAAGCAGCAATCCGGGGTGATCCTGATGCACACGCCCGAGCCGGCCCGCCTCGGCGTGCCACTGACTGGTGGTATGAGTCCGGCTTGGGCAGCACTCGAAGGCCTCAATCGGCTGTTCTCAGCTGAATGGGGACCCCACGGCGTCCGCACCGTGTGCCTGCGTACCACCGGCATCGAGGAAACGGCGACGATCGATGTCGTCTTCGGCCTTCACGCCGACGCATACGGCGTCACCAGGGAGCAATTCGCGTCAGCTGTTCTGAACACGTCGCACACGAAGCGCGCGACCACGCTCACAGAACTCGCCGATGTAGCCGCTTTCGTGGCCTCGGATCGGGCCGCCGCCCTAACTGGGACCGTCGCCAACTTAACAGGCGGAATCATCTCCGACTGATCTGCTGACACCGTAGGCGCTATCGCGTCGAGGCAGAATGGTGAAGAGCGTGCATGCCAACCCGCACGCCTATCAAGGCCGGCAAGAACCAACATGATTCGTTGCCACCGGAAGGAGCGCCATGACTCTGGTAGCCGGACGCGGTCCGTTCAGCAGCGATCCCGCCGGGCGGTTCTCTCCCCGGGTGCCCGCCGACGTCGTGTACATCGAGCCACATCCGCGGCGCGTGCAGGCCTTCCAGAGTGGGCGCTTGGTGATCGACACCGAGCGGGCGTTGATGGTGCACCGGCGGGGTCGCCCGCTCAGCTACGTTTTTCCCGCCGGCGAGGTCGGCGACCTACCCACCGAACCCGAACCGGAGGCACCGGGCTTCGTCCATGTGCCCTGGGACGCCGTGGACACCTGGCTGGAGGAGGGCCGCCAACTCGTCCACTATCCGCCTAATCCGTACCACCGCGTGGATTGTCACCCCACGAAGCGTCACCTGAGCGTCTCGGTAGCGGGCACCAAGCTGGTGGACACGCAAGAGACGGTGATCCTCTTCGAGACCGCGCTCGAACCACGCCTGTACGTCAAACCCGCACACGTGCGCACCGATCTGCTGCGGCGCTCGGAAACGTCGAGCTACTGCAACTACAAAGGCGTCGCGACATATTGGACCGCGGTCTTGGACGACCACCAGAACAGCAGGGTGGTCGAAGACGTCGCCTGGAGCTACGAGGATCCGCCGCCGGAAAGCCTTCCCATCAAAGGGTTCCTCAGTTTCGACGCCACACGTGTCGACGTCGTCGCCGAGCTGCCTCTTACCCGGGATAGTCAGGGCGGCCAAGCTTGAGCGCGTGCTGGGCGATCATGTTGCGAAACACCTCCAAGGTGCCGCCGTAGATCCCGAGCGGTAGCGCCAGCCGGTACAGGTGTTCCGCCGCGCCGTCGCCGGCGGAGCCTCGCGCATCGGTGGGCAACGCCGAAGCAGTCCCCAGGATGTCCATCAAATCCGGGGAGATGTCGCGCATCGTCTGCGCGATCGCAACGCGCCCGAACATCCCGGGCGTGGACAGCGCCGCCTCCATCCGGGCGACGCCGCGCCCAAGCCGGTATTTCACCGACTCGTCCTCCACCCCCGAAACGAGCGCCGCAACGGTATCGATCACTTCGGCCATCACGTCACCGTGACCGGCCATCGCCGCAATGCTTTGCAAGCCATGGTCTTCGGGATCAACACGGCCGTGCTCGGAATCGAGCGCCGACCGCATCACTGTCCAGCCACCGTTGACCTCACCGATCCGGTAGAGATCGTCGACGCGTACATCGCTGTAGTAGACGATGTTGGTGCGGTCGCCGTCCAGCGTGCGGATGCCCTGGATCTCGATGCCCGGCGAGTCGAGCGGGACCAGAAACATGGTCAGGTTCTTGTGTTTCGGGCCTTGGGGGTCGGTGTTCGTGAGCAAGAAGACATACCTGGCGTTCTGTGCGTTCGAGGTGAACATCTTGGAGCCGTTGATGATCCACGTGTCGCCGTCGCGCACCGCCCGTGTTTTGCAGGTGGCGACGTCGGAACCGCCCTCGGGCTCTGTGTAGCCCAGACAGAGCCGGATTTCGCCGGACAGCACACCGGGCACGACTCTGCCGGCGAGCTCGGCCGCGCCGAATTGCTGCACCAGCCGCGCAACGACGGATGTGGTGCCCCAGTGATACCAGGGCGTGTGTGCCCGGGCGATCTCGAGTTGAAAGATTCGCCGGCGAACCGGGGTGAATCCTCCCTCGGACTCCAGCTTCCAATCCGAGGCCAGATAGCCGGCTTCACCCAGCGCCAAATGCACTTGCTCGTCAAAGTTTTCGCCAAACTCCCGCTGGCGGCGGAGCACGTCGTCAGTGACATGCTTGGTTATGAACGCCCGGGTCTCATCAAGAAAGACCTGGTCCTCGGCGCTGAGTTCGACGGGTGAGAAGTCCATCTAGGCCGCGTCGATCACGAGGGTGCGGAAACGCCCGAGGGTGTCGAGCGCATGCGCCATGCTGTCGCCGGAAAGGCCGACGCTCACCCACGTCACCCCCAGTTTGGCCAGCTTTTCCAGGCCATCGAGGTAAGCGTCGGCGTTGAATTCGTCGCTTGCGGGGCTGCCACCGTCGAAGTTGGTGAAAGTGATGTCGATCGTGGACCAATCTCTGCCCGCCGCATCGCAGCGTCGCCGCAGATCCTCGATGCCGTCGGTGAGACGCTGCACCGAGTCGATGACGGCGGTGCCGGCCGTCTGCGCCAGTTGGGGCGGGGCGGGGAATGGACACCAGCCGTCCCCGTACTTCGCCACTCGCTGGCGGGATGCCGCCGTGTTGCCGCCGATCCAGATCGGCGGATGCGGGCTGCTGACGGGCCGGGGGTGCGCGGTGATGCCGCGCGCGCTGAAATGCTTTCCCTCAAAGGACATGTCATCGCTGGTCCAGATCGCCCGGATCACCTGCAGCGCTTCCTCGAACAGCTCCGCGCGCTCGTCGTAGCTCACACCCAACGCCGCGAACTCCCGTTTGAGGTAACCAACGCCGACCGCGAGCGTGAATCGGCCGCCGGAGAGCAAATCCAGCGTGGCGCCAGACTTGGCCACCACGAATGGGTTCCGGTAGGGCAGCACCACGATGTTGGGGATCAGCCGAAGCGTCGTGGTTGTGGCCGCCGCGAAACCCAGTGCGACAAAGGGATCCAGTGCGTCGTGCCCCCCGGCTTCCAGCCACCGCTGCGACGGCGCCGGGTGATCGGTGAACCCGAAGCCATGAATCCCCGCCGCTTCGGTCGCCGCCGCCACTTTCCCGATGCCGTCGCCACTCAAGAACTCGGGATTGTAGGGATGGCTGTGCATCGGGTGCGTGACGGTGAAGTACATCTAGGGTTTTCCAGCCGCTAGAACCGGGCGCGGGAGTCGATCGCTGTGTCGCTGGTGCGCAGCGGCCGGATCAGCGCCTCCTGGGCGAAGGAGCACAGCAGCTCACCTTCCTCCGCGTGCACGGTGCCGCGCACGTACGACATTCCGGCACCGACCTGGGTGCTCTCGTGCGTGTAGAGCAGCCACCCGTCCCAGAGCACGGGTTCGTGGAACGCGACGGAGATGCTCATCGGGGCGGTGGACACGGTGAGGTGTGCCTGGCTGGTACCGATGCCCGGGTGCGCGCGCATGGTCGTCGAAATCCCCAGATGGCCGGTGAAGTACGCGACGAGCGCCTTGGCGAGATCGTCGCGGGTCGGGATCGGGTCGTAGTGCAGCCACGCGTAGAGCTCTGGCGGCCCGACCTCGTCGGGGCTGTTGACGTCGACGACGTCGACGAGGCGCAGTTCGCGCCCGCTCATCGGCATCTCGGACACGTTGGCGTCGGGCGGCGCGGCCACGTCGGGCCGCGGCAGGTGGTGACGGATCACATCGCCCGTCGGAACGTCGGCCAGCACGGTGATGCTAAGGCAGCGTCGCCCGTTCTGATGCACGGCGACGACCGCGGTGGCGGTGGACCGGCCTTCGGCCACGACGTCGAGCACGAATTCGACCGGCGGGCCGACGACCACGGCGCGGGAGAACACCGCGTGCGCCGAGCGCACCGACTTGTCCGGGAATCGCTTCGCCACCGCAACAATCGCCTGCGCGAGCACCTGGGTGCCTTCCACCACCTGCCGTTCGTCTTGGCCGCCGCCGACGTCACCGCCGGTGTCGCCGGTGAACCGATCTTGCCCGTCGGCCTGCACGTCGAACAGATCCAGCAGGCCTTGCACCGTCCACTGCGTCTGCTCAGATTCTGTGGTCAATTCCGCTCCACCTCTCGCGCTAGCAGGTCACGGCTCAGCGTGACACTTTGAGTAGGATTTGTAAAGCTTGGCTAACAAGACTGCGGGCCAGCGGTTCGGCCCACCAACGGAACGCATAGGGAGGCAACGCAATTGGGCATCGTAACCAGCACCTCGGAGACCGCCTTCACCCAGTCCGCGGAAACCATCTACGATTTCGTCACCAACCCGGAGAACTGGACGAAGACCTATCCCGGCAGCGCGCACATCGGCAACCTGCCGGAGCTTCCGCTCAAGGTCGGCGACACGTGGGAGGAAGCGGGTCCAGACGGTGACCGGATCTTCAGCTGGCAGCTGGCCATCGCCGTGCGACCGACGCTCTTTGTGTTCAACTCGGTCGGTCGCCTGGGCCATGATCGCAACGGCAACGGTGGGATGGAGGGCCGCATCACTGTGTCCTGCCAGTTCACCAGGCCCGGCCAGGACATCACGCTGTTCTCCGGACCATGACGATCGAGGCCTACAAACATGCGCCGCTGCCCGATCAGATCTACCAGCAGGCCAATCCGGCCAAGATCGATGCCTATCACGAGGCCGTCGCGCGTGAACTCGCCCGAGGGCAAGATTGACACCGGTACCCGCGGTGCGTGACACTTTTGCGGTGTTTTGTAAAGGCATGAGCGGATGATCCCGGAGCCGCTGGCCAACGGATTCTGCTTCGGCGAAGGCCCACGCTGGTTCGAGGGCCTGCTGTGGTTCTCCGACATGCTGGGTGAAGCGGTCCACACCGCGACGATGGGTGGCTCGCTGACGACGTTGCCGCTGCCCGGCCACAGCCCGTCGGGCCTGGGGTTTCGTCCCGACGGGTCGCTGCTGATCGCCTCGACCGAAGGCCGGCAGGTGCTGCGCTACGACGGCGAAACGGTCGTCACCCTTGCCGATCTCACCGACATCGCCCCGGCCAACCTCGGCGATATGGTCATCGATGATGCGGGGCGCGCCTACATCGGTTCCCAGGCATTCTCGGGCGGAGTCATCGTCCGCCTCGATCCCGACAACAGCGCGACCGTCGTCGCCGAAGACCTCGACTTCCCCAACGGAATGGTCATCACGCCGGACCGCACCACCTTGATCGTCGCCGAATCGCTCGGCCGGCGACTCAGTGCGTTCACCATCGGCGACCCCGGTGACCCAGGCGCGCTGCACAACCGCCGGATTTTCGCCGACGGCCTGGACGGGCCGCCCGACGGCATCACGCTCGACGCCGAAGGCGCGGTGTGGACATCGATGACGCTGGCTCACCAGTTTGAGCGGATCACTGCCGGCGGCGCCGTGACAGACCGCATCGACATGGGTGAACGCGTCGCCGTCGCCTGCACACTGGGCGGCCCCGAGCGCCGGACGCTGTTTCTGCTGTCGAGCACCGACGCCTATCCCCAGCGCCTTGTCGGCACCCGGCTCTCCCGGCTCGACGCGGTGACGGTGCCAACGCCCGGCGCCGGCCTGCCCTGACCCGCCCGACGAAGAGGGGGACGAGTGACCGACTCTTACTACGAGCTCATCGACCCGACCGGTAACCAAGCCGATGCGTCGGGTGAGAAGTTCCGGGCCACCGACCTGGCACGCGGCACTTGGTCGGCCGCGATACAGCACGGCGGGCCGGTATCGGCACTGCTGGTCCGGGGGCTGGAACGGTGCGCCCAGCGCGACGACACCCGCTTGTCCCGGGTCGTCATCGACCTGCTGGGCGGGGTGCCGGCCGAGGGCGACCTGTGGGTCAACTCGCAGCTGCAACGCGGCGGCAAACAGATCGAACTGGTCAGCGCCGAGATGCTGGCCCCGGGTCCCGACGGCCAACCCCGGCCGGTGGCGCGTGCCAGTGGATGGCGGTTGCAACAGCTGGACACCCAGGCCCTGGCTCGCGCGGCGGCTCCGATGCCCCGACCGCGGACCGAGGCCCGCAGCCGCAACCTGAAGGCAAGGGATTGGGACCCCAACTACGTGCACAGCCTGGACTGGCTATGGCTGACCGAACCCCTGAGCGAGGGCCCGGGAGAATCGTGGATCAACCCGACCGTGGACCTCGTCAAGGGTGAGATCATGACGCCGCTGGAGCGCCTGTTCGCGGTGGCGGACTGCGCGAACGGCATCGGCAGCAAATTGGACATCACCAAGTGGACGTTCCTGAACACGGACCTGGCCGTGCATGTGTTCCGTGTTCCCGACGGCGACTGGATCGGTATTTGCGCGGAGACCAGCTACGGGCCGGACGGCATCGGGACGACGGTCGGCACATTGTTCGATGAGCAAGGCGCAGTCGGCGCGATTCAGCAGTCGGTGCTGGTGCGCCGGCGCCCTGTGCGAACATGACGTAGGAGCAGAAGGCATGAACCACTTGGCCCAGGTGACAAGTACAACCGACATCGATACCTCGACGCGTCAGCGGATCCTCTTGGCGACCGCCGAGGTGCTCGGCCGGAACGGCAAGACCAAGCTCAGCCTGTCCGAAGTCGCTACCCAGGCCGGAGTCTCGCGCCCTACGCTGTACCGCTGGTTTGCGTCTAAAGAGGAGCTGCTGTCGGCGTTCTCGCAATACGAGAGACAGCTCTTCGAAAGCGGTTTGGTCAAAGCCACCGCAGGCCTTAAGGGCGTCGACAAGCTCGACGCCGTGCTGCGGTTCATCGTCGAGTACCAGCACTCGTACTCCGGTGTGCGCATGGTCGACGTCGAACCCGAACACACCATCGCCCAGTTCTCCCGCGTCATCCCGCAGATGCGCGACGGGCTACAACGGCACCTTCCCGGCCCGAACGCCGCGGTGAAGGCGGCGACGGTGATTCGCATCGCCATATCGCACTACATCGTGCGCAGCGACGACGCCGAGCAGTTCCTGGCGCAGCTGCGTCACGCGGTCGGAATCAAGCCGGCTTGATTAGTTCGTCGCGAGCGTGCGTGTCGGTACGGCGACACGCCGTATCGCGCGTACAACTGCGCACCCTCGCGGCAACAGCTGACTAGTCGAACAACACCGCGGCGTTGAGGTAGCCGGTCGGGTCCAGCGCGGACTTGACGGTGCGCATCGCAGCGATATCGGCTGCCTCCCTTGATATTCCGAGGTAGGCGCGCTTGCGGCTGCCGATGCCGTGTTCAGAGCTGACATTGCCGCCGCATCCGGCGATGAGATCCATCATCGGTCCGTACAGCTCGTGCTCGCGCCCGAGCGGGCAACGCAGCACGTTGAGGTGCAGGTTGCCCTCACCGATATGGCCGAACAACAGCGGTATCGCCTCCTGGACCCGCGCGCGGATCGAAGCGACTGCATCCCGAGCGAATCCGCCGATCGCCGACAAGGGCAATGAAACGTCGAACTTCAGCGGCGGCCCGTACACGCCCAGGACGTCGGCAAGCGATTCCCGAACTTGCCACAACCGTTGCTGCGCAGCGACATCCACGCCAACCGCCGGTTCGCCGCACATCTGCGCACTTGCGAGCAGGTCGGCGAGCCGATCGGTCTGATCGTGGTCGGCAGCCAATTCCACCAACAGCAGCCAGGCGCCCTGCACCGGGGCGCCAACCCCGACATGCTCGCGGGTCAGCGCACTGGCCCGGCCGTCGATCAACTCCAGCGCCGCGATCCCGTCCACGTCCCTAAACGTCCGGCCCGCGTCGACCAGCGCCTCGAGGTCGGCGAACCCGCATATCGCCGTGACCCGATGCGACGGGGAGGGGTGTAGCCGCAGATCCAGCCCGGTGATGACCCCGAGGGTTCCTTCGGCGCCGACGAACAGCGCCGGCAGGTCGTAGCCCGTATTGTCGCGGCGCACCAGGCTGCGCCGTCGCAGCAACGAACCGTCGGGCAGCGCCACCTGCAGGCCGATGACTTGCTCGCCCATGTTGCCGTAGCGAACGGTGCGCAGCCCACCGGCATTCGTCGAGGCCATGCCGCCGACGGTCGCCGTGTCCCGGGCGGACAGATCCACGCCGAACACCAAACCTGCTGCGGTTGCGGCATGTTGGAGCGCGGCCAGCGTGGCCCCGGCACCGACCTCGACACGGCGCTCGACCGTGTCGAGGTCGCCGAGGGCGCAGAGCCGCTCGGTGGACAGCAGCACATCGTCGTGCTCGGGCACGGTGCCGGCAACCAGCGAGGTCCGGCCGCCCTGCACCGTGACGTGCGCCCCGGCGTCCCGGCACACCCGCAGCACCTCGGCGACCTGCTCGGCCGAACCCGGTCGCACCAGCGCGCTGGCCCGGCCCCGATAGCGCCCGGTGTGGTCGACGCTGCGGCCGGCCAGGACGTCGGGATCGGTGACGACGTGGTTCGATCCGACCGCCCCTGCCAGGCTGCGCAGCATGCTCGCGGTTATAGCACCGCCCTAGAACTCTTTGTGCGGCACGTCGGTCACCAGGCCGCCATCCATGATGAACTCGCTGCCGGTGGAATAGGACGACTCATCGCTCGCGAGGAACACCACGAACGTGGCGACCTCCCGCACTTCGCCCGGGCGGCCCAAGGGGATGGTGACCAAGTCTTCCGGCAGGTGCTCGGTCATCGGAGTGCGGATGAAGCCCGGGTGGATTGAGTTCACCCGAATGTTCAACGGCGCCAACTCCAGAGCCGCCGACTTGGCGAGGCCGCGTACGCCCCACTTGGACGCGACGTAGGGGTGCACGGCTGGCGCGCCACGCAGGCCCTCGATGGACGACACGTTGATAATCGAGCCGCCCCCCGCCGCGGTCATCGGCTCGACGGCAACCCGCATGCCCAGGAAGGTGCCGGTCAGGTTGACGTCAATGACCTTCTGCCACTTGGCAAGATCGAAATTCTTCAGCTGTCCTAGGGCGACGGTGGCGGCGTTGTTGACCAGTACGTTGAGCTTCCCGAACTCGCCGGTGGCCGTCGCGACCGCGGCGTCCCACTGATCGGGCTGGGTGACGTCGAGGTGCACGTAGCGCGCCGCGTCACCGATTTCGTCGGCGAGTGCCTTGCCTTCGTCGTCGAGGATGTCGCCGATCACCACCTTGGCGCCTTCCTCCACGAGCAGGCGCGCATGTTCGGCGCCCATCCCGCGGGCACCCCCGCTGATGAGTGCAACTTTTCCGTCTACCCGTCCCACACGGGTCTCCTTTCGGTTAGGTGGCCACCAAAGTGCTTGGCGTGTAAAGCCCTTTTCCAGTTACCAGCGGTAGGTCGAGGGTGGTCCGGATGCCGGGCGGTGCGGCAATCACCGCCGGGATGGCGTTGACGATACGACCCGCGGCGCCGACGATCGCGGCGTGGTTGTGGTCGCCCTTGCGGCTGCTCGGCACGATGTCCACGGCGTAGGACGGCTCCCCTACGATCTCGACGCGATATGAGCCGCCACCCGAGGCGGGTTGTGGCCAGTCGGGTCGCAGGTCGGGTCGCAAGCGGGTGATGTGCTCGATGACGATGGCGGGGTGGCCGCCTGCCATGCCGCGGATTTCAAACTGCAATGCGGCCAGCGTGCCCTTGGGTACGGGTCCCACCGCGACGTCGAAGTCTTCCGGCGCCGGTTCGCGCTGGTATGACTCGGCGATTTCGTCGACCTCGATGCCCAGGCCGGCCGCCAGCTGGCGGATTGCTGTCCCCCAGGCGAGACTGAGCACGCCCGGCTGCAGCAGCATCGGCACGTCGTCCAACGGCCTGCCGAACCCCATGTAGTGCATGACCTCTGCGCCGTCGTAGCTCGCGTAATCGGCGATCTCCATGCAGCGCACCTGCTCGATGCGCTGGCAGGTCCCGGAGAGCGCGAATGGAATGAGGTCGTTGATGAATCCGGGGTCGACACCGTTGATGAAGATGCTCGAATTACCTTGCTGGGCTGCGTCTTCGACGCGAGCGATGTATTTGTCGGGCATGACACCCCACGGGTACTGCAGCAGCCCCGGCGACGACCCGACGACGTTGATCCCGGCGGCCAGGATGCGCATGACATCCTTCATCGCGTCGGGCAGTCGGGTGTCGCCCATCGCACAGTAGACGACGCATTCAGGCTTGGAGGCAAGAACTTCGTCGAGACTTCCGACGGCCTTGATGCCCGTGACCGTGTCAGCGTCCAGACCGACGCCGCACAGTTCTCCGGCGTCCCTGCCCACCTTCTCGGCTGTGGAGACGCACACCCCCGTGAGTTCGAACTGCGGATTGGTGATGAGTTCGGCTAACGCCAGCCCTCCGACATTTCCGGTGCCGACATGCGCGACGCGGATAGCCATGAGAGTCTCCGTCCGTTGAACGCTGGACAACTTTTCTAGACACTAGTCCATAATTTCTGGGGCGCCTACCGGGGCAGACCTACCGCCGGGCAGGCATCCGGGCCTGAACTTTTTCCTGGGCCAGCCGAGCGTGACGGGCCTGTCTGTGCTCAGTGGCGCCGTCGGGGAAGTACTGCATTTGATTCCGCCCATCCACTGACGCGCGGCGGCTGCTCGGCTACGGGACCACGCGACTTGACAGCGTTGTTTAGCGACAGCTAAGTTTAGCGGATGCTAAATAACAGTGCCCTGCGCGATCCCATGCTGCTGTACCGCGCCGCGACAGATCGAGCCGTTGCGGTCGTGGAGGCGGTCCGCCCCGACCAGCTGGCCTGGCCGACGCCCTGCTCAGAGTGGACCGTGCAGCACCTCATCGATCATCTGGTCGGCGGCGCGGAGTACATGCTGGCAGCGGCAACGGGTGCGGAGCCAGTCCCAACCCAAGGCGCCCCGGGCACCGATTACCCAATGCGCGTGGGCCGCGCGCTGACCGCCCTGGAAGTGCCCGGCGCGCTGGAGCGTGTCTGTGTCTCACCTCTCGGCTTCGACTGGCCGGTGGCGGACGCCGTCGCCGGCACATTCATGGATGTGCTCATCCACACCTGGGACCTGGCCCGCGCGACGGGTCAGGACGAGCAGCTTGATGCTCGCCTGGTGGAGGCTTGCGCCGCAATGTTCCTGCCCGAAATGCCAAGACGAGGGCGGGAAGCGGGGATTGTCGGCCCGGAGGTGGTGCTGGGAGAGGACGCATCGGCGCAGGATCGGCTGCTGGCGGCGATGGGCCGCACACCGTGACCGAGCCGGCCGTTGAGGATGCCATCAGGGCGCTGGCACATCCGGGCCGGCGGACGATGCTGCGATTGGTGTGGGATCAGGAGCGACCCGCATCCGCTCTCGCCGAGGCCGCGGGTCTTTCGAAATCGGCTGCGAGCCAGCACCTTAAGATACTGCGCGACGCGGGATTGGTCGACGTTCGTGCCGACGCGACCCGGCGGCTGTATCGCGCCGACCTGGCCCGGGTCGCCGAGGTGGCGGCGCTGCTCGACGACTTCTGGGCCGCGCCGCTACAACGGCTGCGCGCCGCAGCGGAAACCGGCCCGCTATGAAGTTGGTCATCCAGCAGCTCGTGGTGCGGGCCAGTGCCGAGCGTGTCTTCGAATTGTTCACCGACCCGGTGCAATTCGGGCAATGGATGGCCGAGGACGCGATCCTCGATGCCACCGCCGGCGGCGTGGTGCGCTGGACACACCCCAACGGCGACACCGTGTCCGGCCGCTATGTCGAGGTCGACCCGCCCCGACGGCTCGTTTTCACCTACGGCTGGGAGCGTGCCGACGTCGGGATCCCGCCCGGATCAACCACCGTCGAGATCGACCTCATTTCACAGCCTGACGGCAGCACGCTCCTCAAACTGGTGCATCGCGGACTCGAAGATGGCGCCGCAGACGCTCACCACGGCGGTTGGGCTCACTACCTCGACCGGCTGCGCCACACGGCCGAGGGCAAAGACGTCGGCAAGGATCCATGGGCCGACCGCCGGGTGCCAAGCCGCGAGGAGCTACACCGGTGACCGACAGATTCACCGAAGCCGACTTCTGGGCAGTCGCCGAACCGCTTTTGACCGCCGCCACAGTCACGCGCTCGACAATGATGGGCCTCCCCTGCCTGCGGGCCAACGGCCGATTCTTCGCTTCTTTCGACCGACGCACCACCGGGCTGGTCGTCAAGCTGCCCGAAGCCAGGGTCAACGAATTGATCCAATCCGGTGAGGCCGAGCCATTCGCGCCGTCTGGTCGCCGCTTTCGCGAATGGGCCTCCATCGACTCGGCTCGATCAGAAATCTGGTCGTCGCGTCTGCACGAAGCCCTGGCATTCGTTGCGGCCCAGTAAGCGCGGTCGTCCCGCGATCGCTTCTGGATCGCCGTCCAAATTGAATTCGACGACTTCGCCCCAGAGGACTAGCGAAAGAATTGCGCGCCCTACCGACCTCGCGCTTAGCTCGCTAACGGCCTGGCAGCAGCGCACGCACCCCGCGGAGCAGGGCAAGGGCATGTTCGGCGTCGCCGCTGCGGGCCCTGGCCAGCGCGCCGAGGACGCCGGCCTGAAGGGCATCGGCCAATCTCGCCGGCGTGGACGCAGTAGCCTGCGCGAGCTCGCCCGCGGCCACCGCACGTCGCAGTGCCGCAGCCAGGCCGCGGCGCATGCGTCGCAGATGCCGGTCGGTCAGGTTCTTGATTCGGGGATCCCGATTGATCGGATCGCGCATGGTCTCTACCGCCAGGCAGCCGGCGGTGCCCATAGGCCCGCGGATGAGTTCCTCGACCTGGTCCAGAAATGCATGCACGTCGGCGGTGCCGGCGCGGCCGCGCTCAAGGGGAACGAGCATCGCGGATGCCGCGTCGACATAGTTCTGCAGCACTGTGTGCAGGATGTCGGCCTTGGTACCGAAGGAACGGTACAACGTCGAGGAGGACAGCCCCGTTGCGGCAAGCATCTCCTCCTGTGTTGCCGCGTCATACCCCTTGCGCCAGAACAGCACCATTAGCGCGTCGAGCGCACGCTGACGATCGAACTGCGGGGGCCGTCCGGGACGGCGCTTACTTATGGTTGACATTTGGAGTGAGTGTACTCAATACTGCCAACAAATACATTCGGAGTCGTTTTATTCAAAAATCATGGGAAGGTCGAAGTGTTGAAACCGGGCAAAAAGATCGATGCGAGGGCGCTGCGAACAATCAACGACGCCGACGTTGCGGTTCCAGCATCCGACGGAGCCGTGCATCTGCAGTTCCGGCGTTTCGCCGGGTGCCCCATCTGCACCTTGCACATGCACGAACTCGCACGGCGGCATGACGAGATCAAATCCGCCGGCGTCACCGAGGTCGTGGTATTTCATTCCGCTGCCGACGCGCTTCGCCGCTACCAGGCCGACCTTCCGTTTGCGGTCGTGGCCGACCCGGATCGCAAGCTGTACAAGGAATTTGGAGTCGGGGCGTCATTCCGCGCGACCCTGCACCCCCGCGCGGTGCTTGCCGCCGCCCGCGGCATGCGGTGGTCGAAGCCTCGCGGTGCGATGGGGTTGGGCGAGAAGCACTCGGGCAAACCGGCGGATTTCCTGATCGGAACCGACGGCACCGTGTTGGCATGCAAATACGGCACGCACGCCGACGATCAGTGGTCGGTGGATGAGTTGCTCAAGCTCGCGAAGGCCGAGTCCAGTTAACTAAGGCCCAAGATCCGCTACCGCCCGAGCGGAGAATTCTTGCGGATCGACTCGTCACGGATCAGCCCGCGCAACAGAGCGGTGCTGAACTCGGCGGCGATCTCCTTGGCCGTGCGCCGTCCGCTCGGGCGCAGCCAGCGGTAGCTGCCCAGCGTCATCCCGATGTAGCCCAGCGCCACCACGTGGGAGTCACACTCATAGAATTCGCCACGGGCGATCCCGCGGTCGATGAGGCCGTGCACGTGCTCGTAGACCTGAGCCTCCTTCTCGCGGACCTCGGCGACCTGTTCGGTGGTGAACCACTCGGTGATGTAGGGCTGTTCCTGGAAGTACACGGCGGCCCGCTCGGGGTTGCTCGCGATACCGGTGAGCAGCCGGACGGTGTACTGGTAGAGCGCCTCGCGGGCCGTCCAGGACGGATCGTCGTGCACGGCGGCCAAGGTGCCCTCGGCGGCCTGACGGTAGATGTCGAACAGAATCAGCGCCTTGCTGGCGTAGTAGTGGTAGACGGTCGCCTTGTTCAGGCCGATCACATCGGCGACATCGTCCATGCGGGTGCCGTGATAGCCGCGGGCGGCGAACAGCTTAGTGGCAACGGCCAGCAACTCCTCGCGGCGTGTCAACCCGTTGGGGGTGATGCTGTCGGATGTCATCTGTACTCACTATCATCGCCGCCGGCAGGGCCGGATGGGGTTGCGGTGGGGACCCGGACAAAGCAAATATCAATCAACTGGTTGGACAGTTTAAGGCCACTGCGGCCTGTCGCACCGGCACTGATGGGACTAGACTTCGACCGGAATAGTCGCGAGTCGAGAGGTGGGGACGATGGATCCGAGTCCGGATTACGACGCAAGCGACGAAATCGAGTTCTTCATGCGGTACCTCACGTGGGGTCTGCGCGGGGTCACCGACGGCAATGGGTATCCGCCACCTGCATATCCGCCGGTCTAGGCACCGCTATAGCGCTTTAAGTTCCCCGGCGACCTCCGTCACCGATTTCTTCGCGTCGCCGAACAACATCGTGGTCCCTTCGGCGTAGAACAGCGGGTTGTCAATGCCCGCGAATCCGGAATTCATCGACCGCTTGAGCACGATCACGGACCTGGCCTTGTCCACATTGAGAATCGGCATGCCGTAGATCGGGCTGGACGCCTCGTTGCGGGCCGCCGGGTTGGTGACGTCGTTGGCGCCGATGACGATCGCGACGTCGGTGCGGGCGAACTCGTCGTTGATGTCGTCCATGTCTTTCATGGCGTCGTAGTCCACCTCGGCCTCGGCCAACAGCACATTCATGTGCCCGGGCATGCGGCCGGCCACCGGGTGGATCGCATACTTCACCGGCACGCCCTTGTCCTCCAGCAGGGACGCCATGTCCTTGACGGCGTGCTGTGCCTGCGCGACGGCCAAACCGTAACCCGGGACCACGATCACCTGGTTGGCGTAGGCCATCTGGATCGCCGCATCGGACGCCGAGGTGGACTTGACGTGCTTGTCGCCGCCGGCGTCGCCGCTGGGAGCCACGCCGCCACCGCCGAAACCGCCGGCGACGATCGCGGGAATGGACCGGTTCATCGCCTTGGCCATCAGGTTTGTCAGGATCGAACCGGAGGCACCGACGATCATGCCCGCCACGATCATGGCGGTGTTGTTCAACGCCAAACCCGCCGCGGCGGCCGACACCCCAGTCATCGCGTTGAGCAGTGAGATGACCACCGGCATGTCGGCGCCGCCGATGGGCAACACCACCATCAGGCCCAGCACCCCGGCCGCGGCCAGCAGACCGATCATCCACCAGAGCGGCACTCCGCCGGTCCCGGGATGCGCGTCCAGGCCGATGACCACCGCGGCGGCGACGGCCGCGGCCAGCAGCAGCATGTTGATCGGTTGCTGGGCCCTGCCGAAGCCGATCGGCGATCCGGAGATGATCTCCTGCAGCTTGCCGAACGCGATGATCGATCCCCAGAACGAGATCGATCCGATGATCGCGGCGAACAACGAAGCCACCACGATGTGCACGGTTGGCGACTCGCCATGCTGGAAGGCCGAAAAACCGCTGGTCTCAATGAATTCCGAAAGCGCGATGAGCGCGACCGTGCCGCCGCCGACGCCGTTGAAGAACGCCACCAGCTGTGGCATGGCGGTCATCTTCGTCAACCGTGCCGGAGGAACGCCGAGCACAACACCCACGACCAGGCCGGCGATGATCAGTACCCATTGGTCGGTGTGCCGGATCTTGACCAGCGTCGCCGCCACCGCGATGGCCATGCCCACCGCGGCGATCAAGTTGCCCCGCACCGCGGTCTTAGGCCCAGTCAGGCCCATCAAGCCGTAGATGAACAGCGCGAACGAGATGATGTAGAGACCGATTACCAGGTAGTTCATTTGGCCGCCGGCTCCTCGGTCTTAGCTTGCGGCACAGGCTTTTTGCCCTTGAACATGCCCAGCATGCGGTCGGTGACAATGAAGCCGCCGATGACGTTGAGCGTGCCGAACACCACCGCCACGAACAGGATGATCTGCACGGCCAGCGACGGGTGCTCCACCGTGCCGAACACCACCAGCGCGCCTAGCAGCACGATGCCGTGGATGGCGTTGGTACCCGACATCAGCGGCGTGTGCAGGGTGTTGGGAACCTTCGAGATCACCGCGAACCCGACGAACCCGGACAGCACCAGGATCGCCACGTTGGCCAACAACTCGTCGTACATCCAGGAGTCCTCCCTAACCGGCCGAGGCCGCCCGGGTCACACAGGCCGCCGCGACGACTTCGTCGTCAAAGTCCGGGGCCAACTTGCCGTCGGTGATCAGCAAGTCCAATAGCGCCGTGATGTTCTTGCTGTAGAGCTCGCTGGCATGCTCGGGCATCGTCGCCGGCAGGTTCAGCGGCGCAGCGATGGTGACGTCGTGCTTGACCACGGTCTGTCCCGGTTCGGTGAGCTCGCAGTTGCCGCCGGCCTCCCCGGCCAGGTCCACCACCACACTGCCGGGTTTCATCGCCTCCACCGCTGCGGCGGTCACCAGACGCGGCGCGGGCCGGCCGGGTACCAGCGCCGTGGTGATCACCACGTCGAACCCGCTGATCGCATCTTCCAATGCCTTCTGCTGCTGGGCGCGTTCGTCTTCGGTGAGCTCACGGGCGTAGCCGCCCTCACCCGCGGCGTCGATGCCCACGTCCAGCCATCGCGCCCCCACCGAGCGCACCTGATCGGCCACCTCCGGACGCACATCGTAGCCGGAAGTGCGCGCCCCCAACCGTTTTGCCGTCGCGAGCGCCTGCAGCCCGGCCACTCCAACACCGAGCACCAGCACGGTAGCCGGCTTCACCGTTCCCGCCGCCGTGGTCAGCATCGGGAAGAACCGGGTTGACTCCGAGGCCGCCAGCAGCACCGCCTTATACCCCGCTACGTTGGCTTGCGACGACAACGCATCCATCACCTGCGCTCGCGAGATTCGCGGTATCGCCTCGAGCGCGAATGCCTGTATCCCCGCTTGGGTCAGCGCATCGATCGAGTTGTCGGCAATACGCGGCGCCAGGAAGCCGATCAGTGTCTGGCCGCTGCGCAACCTGCTGACCTCGTCGGCGGTCGGCGGGGCGACCTTGACCACGATGTCGGCAGCCCACGCATCGCCGATGCTTGCGCCGGCTTCGGTGTAGAGCTCGTCGGGAAGTAGCGCCCCTTCGCCCGCACCGGACTCGACCACGACCGCTACACCACTGTTCACCAGCGACGCGACCGCCTTCGGCACCAGCGCGACACGCCGCTCGCCGGTCCCGGACTCAGCCACCACCCCGACCGTCGTCTGCGGATCTGTCATGGCGCGTACATCAACTTTCCTTTAGTGACTAGCTGCCGTGTAGCGAACCCCGTCGGATTGACCACCCTAACCGCCGCTACCAGAGCGGGATGTCTTGGCCATGTTCTGACGCGGGGCGAGGCCCGAAGTAGCGTCGCTCGGACTCGGTGATCGGCACGTCGTTGATGCTGGCTTCACGGCGTGCCATCAACCCCGACGGGGAGAACTCCCACAGTTCGTTGCCATAGCTTCGGTACCACTGGCCGCTCTCATCGTGGCATTCGTACTGAAACCGCACCGCGATGCGGTTGTCGTGGAAGTCCCACAGGCTCTTGCGTAGCGAATAGTCGAGTTCGCGCTGCCACTTGCGAGTCAAAAACGCCACGATCTCGTCCCGGCCGGCGATGTGTTCGCTCCGGTTTCGCCAGTGCGAATTGGGCGTGTAGGACCGGCTGACATGCTCGGGGTCGCGAGTGTTCCAGGCATCCTCGGCAGCCTGGACCTTCTGCAGCGCTGTCTCATGGGTGAACGGCGGGAACGGGGGACGAGCGTCGGAGGTTCCTGTCATGCGGTCCATCGTGCGCCACTGCGAGCGCTGACCCTTCGTCGAGACTTTCTTCGAGACTGAAGCTGCGCACACCTACAGCGGCGTGTCGTGTGTGTGGTGTAGGTGTCGCGAAGGCGACCGGAAACGAGGCGTTTCCGCACGTGTCCTATCGTGGCGGACATGGACTTCGCGATGTCGGCCAAAGCGAGCGACTACCACAAGCGGCTGTCCGACTTCATGACCGAGTATGTCTTTCCGGCCGAGGCCGACTACGACAAATACCGCCACGAGGCCGGCCCGTACGACCACACCGTTCCGCCCATCATCGAGGAACTGAAAACCAAGGCCAAAGCGGCCGGCCTGTGGAACTTGTTCCTGCCGGCCGAGTCGGGCCTGACCAATCTGGACTACGCACCGCTGGCCGAGCTGACCGGCTGGAGCCTCGAGATCGCACCCGAGGCGCTCAACTGCGCCGCACCCGATACCGGCAACATGGAGACCCTGCACCTGTTCGCCACTCCCGAGCAGCGCAAGCAGTGGCTGGAGCCGCTGCTGGCCGGCGAGATCCGCAGTGCCTTCTCGATGACCGAGCCGGCAGTCGCCAGCAGCGATGCCCGCAACATCGAGACCTCCATCGTGCGCGACGGCAGCGACTACGTGATCAACGGTCGTAAGTGGTGGACCTCAGGCGCGGCGGACCCACGCTGCAAGATCCTCATCGTGATGGGCCGCACCAACCCCGACGCGGCCAGTCACCAACAGCAGTCGATGGTTCTCGTGCCAATAGATACACCTGGTGTGACGGTTGTCCGCTCGACAACGGTTTTCGGCTACCACGACCAGCCCGGACATTGCGAGATCATCTACGACAACGCGCGGGTGCCGGTCACCAACCTGCTCGGCGAAGAAGGCGGCGGCTTCGCGGTCGCCCAGGCGCGGCTGGGGCCGGGCCGCATCCACCACTGCATGCGTGCGCTGGGCGGTGCCGAACGTGCGCTTGCTCTGCTGGCCGACCGCGCGCGCAACCGGATCGCATTCGGCCGTCCGCTGGCTGACCAGGGTCTCGTCCAACAGGCAATTGCGAAGTCGCGCAACGAGATTGATCAGGCCAGGCTGCTGTGTGAGAAGGCGGCGTGGACCATCGACCAGCACGGCAATAGGGCCGCCCATCTGCTGGTGTCGCAGATCAAGGCGGTGGCGCCGCAAGTGGCCTGCGACGTCATCGACCGCGCCATCCAGGTGCAC
>DASZLQ010000044.1:0-3485 GCA_035552295.1 Mycobacterium sp.
GACGTCGCCGAGGTCATGTTCGCCACCCAGCGGCCGTTGTCGCTGGCCGCGCTGACCGAGAACGCCACCGCGGCCGGCTGGAAAAACAAGCCGTCCTGGTACCTGGTGTCCGAGCGCGACAATGCCATCCCGCCCGACGCCCAGCGGTTCATGGCCGAACGCATGGGCGCCACCACCAAGTCCATCGCCGGCTCGCACACCGCCTTCATCGCCCAACCGGTGGCGGTGGCCGGCTTCATCGCCGACGCACTCGCCGCGGGGTCCACCGCATGAGTCTGGCCGTCACCTACCGCCGCCCCGGCGATCCCGTAGAGGTGCTCGAGGCCACCGATATTGGCGAAACTCCACCACCCGGGCTCGGTCAGCTGCAAGTAGACATCACCGCGTTCCCGATCCATCCCGGTGACCTGCTCGCCATATCCGCCTCATCAACCTTGGCCGGCGAGCAGATCGCGGGCATCGAAGCAACCGGGGTGGTCCTCGACGTTGGCGCCGGGGTGAGCGATTTCACCCCCGGTAGCCGGGTCAGCTTCTTCCCTCACTCTGGGGCGTGGTGCCAGGTCGTCAATGTCGACGCCGCGATCGCGGTCCCCGTGCCCGACTCGGTGCCCGACGAGGTGGCCGCCCAAATGCTGTGCAACCCAATCACCGCGCTGCTGCTGCGCCGCGCCGCACAGCAACACTTCGGCGTCGGATTCGACGGTGTGGTGCTCAACAACGCCGCAGCTTCGTCGGTGGGCCGACTGTTCACCGCTATTGCCGAACGCCACCAAATCGCTACGATCAGCATCGTGCGCAGCGAGGCGCGCGCCCAGCAGCTACGCGACCGGTTCCCCACGGTACCAGTGGTTTCCACCGCCGACCCGGCCTGGATCGAACAGGTGCGCACAGCCGCCCGCGGCCGACCCATACCGGTCGCCCTGGACCCCGTCGGCGGCACCATGGCGGGCGACCTCCTATCGGTGCTCTCGCCCGGCGGCACCCTGATCATCTACGGCGCATTAGCCCACGAGCCGATTCCGTTGCACGCCGCCGCGGTCCTGCACTCGGCGCTGGGGATCCGCGGGCTGACGATCAATCGGTGGCTCACTGCCGTATCGGCCGTGCAACGCGCCTCCGATGTGGCCAGTGCGGTCACGATTACAACGGGCATGCCTCAGCACTTTGACGTCGCAGCCATTTACCCGCTCGACCGAATTTCCGACGCGGTGCGCCACGTCTCCGAGCCCGGCAAGGTCGGGACGGTGGTGGTCAAACCATGACAACACCCGAGCACGCACAGCCGCGTGCGCGCGTCACCAAAACGTGGTGTGGCGCAGACGTTCTCGCGTTACTGCTCGAAGGGAGCATCACCATGTTCAATAACGTGGGATTCATTGGCTCGGGCCCCATCGCACAGGCGTTGGCGCATCACTTGGTCGCCGCCCAAATACCGGTGTATCTCAGCAACAGCCGCGGCCCCGACAGCCTGACCGACCTGGTGGCTGACCTCGGTGATCCGGCGCAAGCCGCGACCGTTGAGCAGGCGGCCAGCGCCGATTTGGTGATCCTGGCCTTGCCGTTTCTGCGCGTGCCGGAACTTGTCGACGTGGTGGCGGATTGGAGCGGGCGGGTCGTGGTCGACGCCACCAACCAGTTCGCCGAATACACACCGGTTTACAGCGGCTATGTCGACCTGGGCGAGGAAACCGGCAGCGAATGGGTTGCCCGTCATCTGCCCGGTGCAACGATCATCAAGGCGTTCAACGCGATGTCCGCCAGTTACGTCGCGGCTGATCCGCGCCACGCCGACGGCCGCCAGGTCGTGTTCTACGCCGGCGACGCCAACACCGCCCGCGCAGATTTCGACCAGCTGATCAGCAAACTCGGCTTCGCGCCGGTCTACGTGGGCGGCCTGCGCGAGGGCGGCAAATTGATGCAACTCGGGGAGCCTCTGAGCCTCCTCCACGTCATCAAACAGAACTAACCCCGACCACCGCATATCGAAAGGCCGTCATGCATAAACTCCAGATCACCGCAATCGGCGATCCTGCCGACGTTCTGGAACTCGTCGAATTCCAGGCGCCCGCACCCGGTCCCGGCCAGGTGCTCGTCGAGGTTGAGGCCGCCACCATCAACGCCTCGGACTTCCTCTACATCAGCGGCCAGTACTTCATCACCCCGCAGCCCCCATCCGACGTCGGCGCCGAAGGCGCCGGCCGGGTCCTGGCCGTTGGCCCCGGCGAGAACGAGTCGCTGATTGGTGCGCGGGTGCTGCTCCTACCGACGTACCGGCACGGCACTTGGGCCACCCATTTGATCGCCGACACGACCGATATCGTTGTCGTGCCCGACGATATCGACACCGTTCAGCTGGCGATGGTGGGGATCAACCCGATGACGGCCCTACTGCTGCTGCGTAACTACGGCGATCCGTCGATGCCCGATCGCTGGATAGGCCAGACGGCTGGCAACTCGGCGGTCGGAGAGTACCTGATCAAGCTGGCGAAGCGGTTCGGATGGAAAACCGTGAGCGTGGTCCGCCGCGAGGCCGCCGCCGAGCTGGTCCGCAGCTGGGGTGGGGATCGCGTCGTCATCGACGATGAGAATTTGGAATCCAATCTGGCCGAGTCACTGAGCGATGCCGAGCTCGACATCGTCGTCGACTCCGTCGGGGGCCGCGCGGCGCGGCAGCTCGCCCACCACCTGCGCTTCGGGGGCACATTGGTCTCTTATGCGGCTTTGTCGGGGCAAAGCGCCTCGGTGTCCGTGCTTGAGCTGATTGGCAGCCACGTGAGCTGGACGGGATTCTGGGAAATCAACTGGCTACGCCGCACCGACGTCGAGGTGGTGCACAGCGCTTATCGCGAGTTGGTGGCGCTGGTTGCCGACGGCACGCTGAGCGCACGAGTCGCACGCACGATGCAGCTAGATGACTGGAAAGACGCGGTGAGCCTCGCCCAAGGCGACAAGGGTCGGGAGGGCAAAGTCGTGTTCGTGGTCGACGAACAACACAGGACATAGCCCATGACAGACAACCTGCTTGAGCTAGCCATTGCCACCACCGGTGGGCGCGAGCTGTGGAAAACACTGCGCGGCTTACGGATTGACATCTCCATCGGCGGACCGATCTGGGCGATGAAGGGGTGGCCGCCAGATAAAACGTTCGACCAAATCCTCACAGTGGACACCGTCAAGGAGCACATCGTCTTCACTCCTTTCACCCGCCCCGATCAGCAGATGGTGTTCGACGCCGCCACCGACAGTGTCACCATGGAAACCCTGGACGGCCAACCGGTCGACAAACTCGAACCCGCCCGCGCTGGATTCAAAGGCATGCTGCGCAACAGCGCCTGGGACGCGGTGCATTTGGGCTACTTCCTGGGCTACGCCTGCTGGAACTACTTCACCACTCCATTCCTGTTCACCTACCCGGGTGTGGAGGCCTGCGAAATCGAGCCCTGGCACGAAGCCGGGCAGACTTGGCGGCGGCTGCGAGTCCGCTT